>CAILXE010000288.1 GCA_903838095.1 uncultured Chlorobiaceae bacterium | reverse complement strand
TACTCTGTGGTATGACTATATTCGCTTCAAGGGGTTCCATTGATATTGTGCCTTTATTGTTGATCTTAACTACCAATAATATAAGCAATTGCGATATCTTTTGCGCCCCTTTTTTATTGTTTTGATGAATATTTCAGGTTAAGGACATCTTGGGAATCGCACCCTTCTCGCAAGGCCATGCAAACGTCGCATTGACCGTGGTCTGGATGACTCCGACCGGGAGAAATTCTTCATATTTGGGTTTAGTGCTCATCTGCGCCATCTCTCTCCTGTACGTTTTCGACCGCTTTTGACCAGTCCGACTTGGATAACTGTCTAATATTTATTGGCGTTAACTGCCTTGCTCGATGGTCTAATGTTGAAAGTTGGTTATCAACAAGAACGGCTTGGCTTTTCTTAATCACCAAAAGCACATCATTAACAGTGTTTAGATTAATTGGATCATGGAGCGAGTCATCGTGAATATATACTCCCAAAGCATGCCTTAAAAAAAAGAGGTTCTCCATCGCTCTCGGTTGCAAACATGCCTGCAATAATGCCAAGGTCCATGATAAAAAAGTTCTTTCTTTCAGAAGGCATTGAGGCAAAAGTCCAAGAAGATCGGCATGGCCTGGACCGTTCCAAATAGAAGGTAATTCAAAGTCATAGCGCAACATGCCATATAATAGCAAGCCGAGCCCACGAACCGGGTTGAGCGATTCGAACAGGGCATTCTCAGGGCTCTGCATCGGTGTATAACGAGAATCGGCAATCTGGAGGTCTTCGGGCACTCTCTCTACGAATACCTTGGTCTTGTTGAGATTAACTGCTGTTTTCCATTCGCTCCAGGTCGGAGGTTTCAATTTAAAATCGTCCAGCCATTTACGAGGTACACGAAAATTTGCTGGGTGCAAACACAGAGAATTTGTCTGATCTGATTTTTGTTTCACGACATACTCAATGCTAAACTCTTGTTGCTCGGTGATGCACATACCAACCTGACGAACAATTTCCAGCGCTGTCCACTCACTTGCTCTGGGATCCAAAGCATCTGTTTCATAAATCGGTCTAATTGCCGCACACCACTCATGCAACGACACAAAACAAGTATTTTTAGATCGAAGATTCCTCAATGCGCGGGCTATTTCAGGATGGCGACCTTTCGCCAAAAAACTGGGTGGGATTTCATGTTCTACACTGAGGGCATCATACCACCAACCTGCCATTTGAGCCAAATTTTGCGAATGTTTTCTATCGACTTTCATACCCTGCAGAACATCCTCAGGAACATTGAAAGGAAAGAATCGCCAGAAAGAATAGGATTCGCTCACAGACGGTAGTCGACGACCAATTTCAACAACCCAATCTGGGCCGCGACTAGAAAGTGTCCTCAAGGTGGTTCTTGCTGCCCACCACGCCAGACCCTGTGGATATTCAGACACAGTTTTGTTAGCCGAGAATTGCTCGCCAAGCACGATCAATTCTTTTGGTAACTGACACTTATAAAAACCATCATCAAGCATTGATGACTTGAGAATCAGATTTGAGCAAAAAATACCGAAGCAGAATTGTTCCCAACTAGTTTGAAGAAACCAGCCACGCCCAGAGATTAATGGTTTGCTTATGCGTGCATCCGTAATGTCGGTTAGAAATTCATGCGCAGCCTTTCTTCGCCACTCCGCAATTTCAGAATTAGATATAAGCTGCGCGGCAATTATAGCCTCATGACCCATCAACGAAAATGCATTAGCACGCAAATACTCTGCTGCCAGAGGGTTGTTAAGTTCGTACTCAACTCGATCGATGTCACAAAATATGTCATTCAAGCCTTTAACCCCAGTTTGGCGACACATCTTAATCGCCCGAGTCCAAAGTCGCACCCGATCGGGCCTTTCCTGCAATACCTTACGCAGAAGGCCGAACGCCCTAAAAATCTCTCCATAAAGTTTATCGTACTGTTCCTTTAATGCTTTTTTGATCTCTTTACTTTTCTCTTCCAAGGTTTCACGACGATCGGAAGGAATTTTATCATCAGCCAGTTCTGCTGCCATTGCTTGATTACGACAGCCAAGCTCGACCAATCTTGTATTGTTAGAAAGACGACACTCAGCAAGACGTATGAGCTTCATTGCTGCAAAGGAAAGTCTCGTTTTTTCAGGTATCTCTGCTTCTGGTAACTCAACCAAAAGCATGTGCTCAAGCTGATCCGTCAGCGCAACCAAATCTGATTCATCAAGCAGATCAATGTCAACTCTCGCTATTGCTGAAACGAGTGCGAGCGTTTTAGTCATCAAGGGAGTCGGAAATTGAGGATTCAGTTTGCATTTCTTTTTTGCTTCCTCTAAGTCGATGGCGAGACTCTTCCGTTGCTTTCTCTTAGAAGCCAAATACTTCGCAAGAGCTTCAGGTTCAATTTTTTCAGGATTAACTTTTGCTCCGGTTTGCGATTGAGCGAGAATAGTCAAATACTCATCTATCCAATTCACAAGATCATCAAAGCTGTAGGCCAAGACTATATGGTCATCAACAAAGCGAAAATGCGCAACGTCCTTTTTCTTCAGACGCTCTTTAACTTCCAAATCAACTTTGAGCAACCCAATGTTGGCTAGAAATCCTGCAACATAGAGTCCGGTAGGTATTGCTTTGAAAATTCCCTGCTGAGTCTTCAGTCCAATTGCTTTGAGTTCTTTCGGATCTTCCTTTGACCACCCCGTCAAGTCCAATCTGAACCGCATCATCGATTCAATCAGAATCTCAGCTTCAATTTTAATGTTGGGAGGAAGATATTCAACTATATTACGTAGGACAATATCAAGCTTCAGTGAAGGATAAAATTTTTCAAGGTCAACACTGCACCAAAATAGGTTCTCTTTACCCGCAAGTGGTTGCCGTTCATTCCAATACTCTTTCAATACGAACGGACATCGGTAATCGGCCTGGAGCCGTTCCTGGAGGCCCAGTTCTTCGGCATCTTCTTCTGTCAGTTGGTTTGCTACTGATGTTCCCGCCCTGTTTGTCATTGCCGATGTAGCCAGGTATACATGACGTCGAAAGACCGGCCAACTTTGACCAAAAGAAAGATAAATCCGACCTGATGAATGTCGATAACGTCCAATCTTTCGGCGATGAATCTCATCGTCATCTTTATCGATCCAGATACTCCGGAAGAGTCGGTTGCCGTAGCTCCATGTTGGCATAATCGGATCAAGATGCGGACCAATTACATTTACCACAGCAGTCCATGCAACTTGGTCACGCACGGCCACGTTGAAATACTGCCGAACCTGTTGCTTGCCATCTTTCGACGGGTTCTTCGGGAACGCCATTGGCCTTAAGGGTCGAAGTCGGTAGCGCCCCTTGTTCATCTCTATGGCTATACTTTGAAGATTTCGCTCCAATTCAACCTCAAATCCTGCAAGTTCGATTTCGTCAATCCAGACATCTCCCGGTGTTGACGCTTGTCGCACCTTTTCCCACGCCCAGCGCAGATTCAATTGATCGGTGACATCACTCAAAAAGCTCATTTAACACTCCCATTTTGTGCCAGCACATCTGAAACATCTTTACCTTTTGGCAGTCTCATACATTCAACTGGTTTACCGCGATCCATGAAATACTTGGAAATATCCCTTGCGAACTTGGCTCCCCCATCATCACCATCACCCAGAATAACTACCTTGAATTTTAAAAATTGGTCAACCCACTCGGCACGAAACGAAGTCGCACCGAGAACACCCAAAGCAATCAGACCCTTGGATTCCAGAGACACTACATCGGGCACGCCTTCGCAAAGATATACCGTCGGCCCAGCCGTAAGACTATTAAGACGGTCTGCATTGAACAACGGTTTTGTAATACCGCGCAAATTCAGAAACTTTGGCCCTTGCTCAAACATTCTGGCTTGGATATAAGTGATTTTCCCTTGATCGTAAAAAGGAAACAAAAGAGCATACGAACCCCAAATCAAACTTTTGGGTTTACCATCACTTCCCCATGCAATCCCACAACGATAAACCCTATCCTCCCCCCACTGCTGCACAAGCATACTAAAGGCATACGCGGGATTGCTCATCTGGCGAAGGTTAAAGCAACTTGCCGCCTCATCAGAAATTCCATGCGAGACCAAGTAGTTTACTCCTATGGGGTTTGAAACAACAGCACATTTATCGATAAACCAAGTGTAAAGCTCCGTATCTGAAAAAAATTCGGACTGTTTTTGAACTTGTTGAGCAACCTCAGCTTTCTGGGACTTGAGCGAACGAGTTTGCTTGCGCTGCCCACGAAATTGCCGCATGACATCAACGGAAAAATTAATAGCAAACCATTCAAGGGCAGCGTTAAAATCCAGCCCTTCTTTCTCCATTACCAAATTGAGGCCATCACCACGTTTTCCACAGGCTCCAAAACATCGCCAATTATTATAACTTACTGAGAAAGACAAACTCGGCGAAGATTTGTCATGCCCCATAAAGCACATCGCCTTCGTTCCGCGAACCTCAATACCAAGTCGTTTCGCAACATCTATGATGGGGATCTGCTTTATCTGCGATAAATCTGTCTTAGCTTTCATGGTTCAGTTATCCTTAAGTTTGAACTGCCCCGAAAGCAAACGCAGCAACAACAAGTCGCATTTGTGGCGAAGGTTTTGGATTGTACATGGAGAGTTATCAACTTTCATTCCATTACTCCTCTACTGTCTCGGTCAAGCCGTCAGGATTCTTCAACGACCTCTTTTCTTCAAAGGCAAGAAGGCGTTCGTTCGACCTTCTTCACGTCCTCTGCAGGTGGCTGCGTTTCCGGGCGAATGCCTCGTTCAAGCAGAGTTTTCCGAACCACCTCCTTGTTGGTAATGTGCTCAGTCGAAATAGCCTTTTCATATTTTATACTGTGTTCCCGCGTATTGAATATGGTAATTTCAGTGGCAAAATCTTTGGTTTTCAGGATGATGGTGAGCGAAAAATCTGCCAGTGGACGTATCCGGTTCATGCCACTCAACCTGAATCGCCTGCGTGCTTTTACAAAAAAGTGCCCGGTCACCTTTGATGTCAATCAGTGTTTCATTGCTCACAGCTTCCCTCCTTTCTTACGAGTTGGCTTTGGTGGCAATTGACTGACAGCTTTCTCGAATTCCCCTCCTGCCTCATCAGCCTGCCGAATTCGCTTCAGATTGTACTTTTCATATTCCGCCTCAGCGAGTTCTTTGGCCATCTGATGCGAAATCCTGCCTGCGTTGTTGAGGATATCGCGGTCATTGAGAGTGAGAAAACCATGAAGCTTGCCTATCCACTCTTTCATGTGCATAGGTACACGACGCATGGCCTGACCCTCGGCAAACACAAGGTACTGTTCCACAAGGTTGTTCAGCGCCGCAAGCTCCTCTTCGTTGAGATAGTTCTTGGCAATGGTTACATCATCCTTACGGACCTTTGCCCCTCGCCAGTTTGTCAAACCCATGTTGGGCTTGGCGCTGTCGGCTCGGGCGTGAATGATTTCGGCTGCTGTCTGGCCGGTTATTGCCCAGTGCATCTTGTTCTGAACGGTTTGAAAAAATCCGATACTCTCCGGCATCGTCGGATCGTAGTCAATACTGGTAGCATAGATATCGGTAATCTTCTGGTAAAAGCGCCGCTCTGATGTGCGAATGTCCTGAATCCGCCTGAGCAGCTCGTCGAAATAATCAAAAGGCTGGTCAGGATTCTTGAGCCGCTCATCGTCAAGTATAAAACCTTTGACAATGAACTCGCGGAGGGTTTGGGTCGCCCAGATGCGAAATCGGGTTGCGACAGCGCTTTTAACACGGTAGCCAACGGAGATGATTGCGTCAAGATTGTAGAAATCAAGAGCACGAGTAACTTGGCGATTTCCTTCCTGACGAACTGACAAGTATTCCTTGTGAGTTGCCTCGCGCTTCAATTCCCCTTCGTCATAGATATTTTGGAGATGCAAACTAATGTTCTGCTGTGTGGTCTGAAACAGCTCAGCCATCTGCTGCTGTGTCAGCCAGAGGGTTTCATTTTCCAGCCGAACCTCAATTTTTATCTTGCCACTCTCATTTTGATAGAGAAGAAACTCTCCGGTTGCTGGCATTAATGTTGTTTCTGGTTTGTCCATTCCATCACTCCTCAATTGGCTCGCTCAAGCCGTCAGGATTTTTCAACGACCTCTTTTCTTCAGAGGCGAGTCGGCGTTCGACCTTCTTCACGTCTTCGGCAGAAGGCAACGATTCCGGGCGAATGCCTCGTTCAAGTAAGGTATTGCGTACTGCCTCGTTATTGGTAATGTGCTCAGTCGAAATCGCCCCTTCGCTTTTCATCCGGTGTTCTCGTGTATTGAATATGGTAATTTCAGTGGCAAAATCTTTGGCTTTCAGGATGATGGTGGGCGCAAACGCGATCTCTTGCTTTCGTGGATCACCATTCTGAGCAATGAGATAGCAGGCATACCGCGTGAGCATGATATCCGCCACTTCGCGCTTGCTGCCAGAGCCAAGCTCGACCATTTTGTTGATGTCAACAAAATGGTCACCAACCGTGTGACCCGAAACTTCACAGGCCGCTTTTGCCTTGGCAATAGCAACATTAAAGTTGCGCCACTCCCCATAACCAAGCAGATGCTGAAGATCACGGGCAAACCAATACTCAACGCCGCTTTACACCTTCTGGGCATGAGCCTCAAACGTTGTCGTCAGTGTTTGAATAACTTCAGTTTTCAGCGGTCATGAATGTTAAAAATGTTGTCAGCAAGAGTTTGTTCAAGATAGTCTGCCGATATGCTCAAGATACCATTTTTAACAATTACTTATTTATTTCAGTCGTCACATACAGTCGCTTGCCAAGAAATTATTCACTTCACGATACCGTCGCCTTTTCACAGTCCAGGTAATTGTTTTGGCATCTCATTTTTGCATAAAAAACTGATCATCTGAGAGCTATCGGCCTGTGTCGGAAAAAGCAGAATACCAGTTTTTTCCTCTCTTGTCCCAGTATAGTAAACAATCTCAGGGCATCAAAACTCACCAGCTTGCAATGCCGCCCCGTATCACGATTTAGCCGCCCGCTATCCTTTTACTGAGAACATCCGACGACGCCGGGCAAAGAGATGAAAACTGCGACGTGGTACGAATCGCCTGTGGAACATCAGAACGCGCAACCTGTTCGTATCCAAGCTGCTGAAAGAATACGGAAGCGGTTGTGGTCAGCAGAAATAATGTATCAACACCCCGTTCAGCAGCATAATGCTCTGCAAAAGAAACAAGCTGATGTGCCAACCGGTTACCACGATGAGCTTTGGATACGGCAAGGGAGCGAATCAGGCCCACCGGGCCGAAAAGTTCGAGGCCGATAACGGCGATAAGACAGGAATCAGATTGAATGCCAAAAAATAATGGACAATGAACGTGCGAAATATCAGAAACCTGCAACCCGCTTTCGTCAAGCAAGGATCGTATCTGGTCGAGTTTCGCAATGGGTTTTATGATCTCAACCATTCCTGAAATTTTTCGCCTGCACACGTAACGTCAGCAGACGTTCTCCTGCCGCATTGAGAGTCTCTGCCTGTTTTGCAAAGTGAAACCTGATCAGGTTATTCACCGGTTCACGGAAAAAACTTGATCCGGGAACTGCGGCAACTCCAACAGTACGTGCCAGCCATTCACAAAAGACGAGGTCATCGGTAACACCGAATTCACCAACATCAACCATCACATAATAGGCGCCCTGTGGCCGCGTATAGGAGAGCCCTGCCTTGTCAAGCCAACCGAGAAAAATATCCCGTTTTTCGGTATAACTCACCTGAAGTGCCTCATAATAGGAATCGGGAAATTCCAGCGCGGTTACGGCAGCTTCCTGCAGAGGCGCTGCCGCTCCGACGGTCAGGAAGTCATGCACCTTGCGGATCGCATCAATAACACGGGGCGCAGCCACCACTGTTCCAAGCCTCCATCCCGTGATTGAATAGGTTTTGGAGAGAGAACTGCACGTGATGGTGCGTTCAAACATATCCGGCAAAGTGGCGATGCTTTTGTGATTGTGCGGGGCATAAACGATGTGCTCATAAACCTCGTCAGTAATGACAAAAGTATCGAATTCAATGGCAAGGTTTGCAATGATTTCAAGTTCATACTGCGAGAAGACTTTTCCTGTTGGGTTGCCCGGATTACACAGGATCAATGCTTTTGGGTTGTGCTGCACAAATGCTTGCCGGAGTTCATCCGGGTCAAAGGAAAAATCCGGTGGGCGCAATGGAACATAGACAGGAATTGAACCGGTGAGAATGGTGTCGGCGGTATAGTTTTCATAGAACGGCGAAAAGATGATAACCTTGTCTCCCGGATTGCAGGCAGTCATCATGGCTGCCATCATCGCTTCCGTACTGCCGCAGGTCACCACCACGTTTGCTTCAGGATCAACAGGAATTCCCATGAATCGTGATTGTTTGCGGGCAAAAGCCTGACGAAAATTTGCGGCTCCCCAGGTCACTGCATACTGGTGCGGGCCCTGCCGACCTGCGCGTTCAGCCGCAACCAGCAATGCTTCTGGCGGATCGAAGTCTGGAAACCCTTGCGACAGATTGATTGCGGCACAGTCGTTCGCCACCCGGGTCATTCTCCGTATAATTGATTCTGTAAAATGGCTTGTTCGCCTGCTTGTTTCTGGCATGGATACTGTGTTTTAGGGACAGGGGACAGAGTTCATTATTTCCTGCTGATTTGAACAATAATATCGAACTTTTTTGATTGTAAATACCAGCATGAGATATTTGAGCGCTCTTGGAACAATGCCGCACGTTTTGAAGCTGGTGAAAAGCCACTATGATTCAGCAAGTACATATCTGAGCAAAAAGATTTTTTTGGACGGGAGAGATGACCGATTTTGTTTATTTTCTGATTCATGGTAAAACGTCGCGGCTCTCTTGAGGTAACTGATGGCATTTGAATAAATAAACAGTGGATAAGCAACACTCGCTGATTTTTTTGACTGGATTCAGTGGATCAGGCAAGTCAACCATAGGCCCTCTGTTGGCGAATTCGCTTGGCTATGAGTTCATTGACCTTGATCAGGCTATTGAAAAAGAGGCCGGGAAAACGATTACCAATATTTTTGCAGAAGATGGGGAACGCTACTTCAGAAATCTGGAGATGTTAACGCTTAAAAGTCTTGTGACGAAAAATGAGATGGTGATCTCGCTTGGAGGTGGAGTGCTGGAAAATGACCAATCGTATTCGCTTATCCAGCAATCAGGCACTTTGGTTTATCTGAAATCACCCATCAAAACCCTGGCAAGACGACTCTGCAACAAAACTGACCGGCCGTTACTTATTGGCGAAAAGGGACAAAAACTCTCTCGTGAGGAAATTGAGGGAAAAATCACAACGATTTTTTCAAAACGGGAACCTCGTTACAAAAGCGCGGATATCACTGTTGAAACCGATGTGAAACGTATTGGCTCAACAGTCGAAGAGCTGACCAGAAAAATAGAACGGTATGTACGAAATGCCGCCACCACTGCAAGTGATCAATAAATAAAAACATACGTGAGTACGATTATCGTTGGAACGCCGGTTGTTGCCGGATTGGGAGAGTTGTTCAAAGCCCATGGATTGTCAAAAAAAACTGTGGTGCTGTTTGATGATCATACCCGAAAACTTTTTGGTGACAATCTTCTTCAGACACTTCACCATGAAGGATTTCAGTTGAAAG
>CAILXE010000287.1 GCA_903838095.1 uncultured Chlorobiaceae bacterium | reverse complement strand
GCCGTCAAACCAGTCAGTCAACACCGCCACAATCATGATGACGATGGCAATGGTAAGGTGACCGGTATGAAAAGAATAGAGAAACCAGGGAATCAGGAATATTCTCAAAAAGCTGAGAGCATTCGGCAGATTAAAGATACGACCTTCCACAGTTGTGAATTTATTGTTGAGTCAGATCAGCTATGCATAACACAAGCACTTATCCCTTTTCTGCACGAAACTCCCGGATGACCATATCGGGCGATGTGCTGACAAACCTGGACCAGCTCCTGCTCTTCCCTCTGGCCGTCACCTGAGTCGTGCGTTTCTGAAGGCTGCCGCCTCTGAGCAGGTCACACAGCGCAAGAGCAAGAGCATCCGTAACATCATAAGGCTCAGGAACCGAAGCGAGAGAGAGCATCCTTGCAACCATAAATGCCACCTGTTCCTTGCTTGCCGCCCCCCGTCCCGTTATCGCGGATTTAACCTCCCGAGGCGCATACTCGTGAAGCGCCAGATTGTGGCTCATCGCAAGGGCAATGACTGCACCGCGAACCTGCCCGAGCTTCAGTGCCGACTGCACATTTCTGCTTAAAAACGCAGTCTCAAGAGCCACGCGCTCAGGCTGAAAATCGGCAATGACCTGTCCAAGTTCCCGGCATATTTCACCGATTCGCTCGGGATGGCTGCGACTTGAATGGAGACGGATCAAGCCACAGACCAGCACAGAAAAACCTTGAGAGTCACAACGGATCACCCCATAGCCAGTCTTCAGACTTCCGGGATCAATCCCGAGAACAACCATTCTCTACTCGTTTAAACTGTTCATGGCGCTCTCGCTGACCTCCATGTTACTGTAGACTGCCTGAACATCATCATTACTTTCAAGCGCCTCAATCAGCTTGATCACCTTTCGTGCGTCCTCTGCTTCCAGCTCAATATAATTTTCCGCCACAAGCTCAATATTGGCGTTTTCATAAGCTATACCAGCCTCTTTAAGCGCCATTTTTGCTGTTTCAAGATCCTTCATATCGGTGATAACGGTAAAATAGCTCTCATCATCGCCGTTGAGATCTTCCAGGCCGGCATCCAGAAGCAGCTCCATAAGCTGGTCTTCGCTGGCAACCAGACGGGAAACATCAAGAGAACCCTTGCGCTGGAACATCCAGGCGACACTGCCGCTTTCACCAAGAGAGCCGTTGTTGCGACTCATGATGTGACGGATATCAGCAACTGTCCGGTTACGATTATCCGTTGCTGTCTCAATAATCAGGGCTATTCCTGCTGGCCCATACCCTTCATAGGTAATCTCATCCCAGGTAACTCCCTCAAGCTCACCAGTGCCTTTCTTGATCGCCCGCTGGATATTTTCCATCGGCATGGAGTTGTCTCTTGCCGTATCAATAGCAAGCCTGAGGCGAGGATTGCCAGACGGGTCGCCGCCACCCATCTTTGCCGCAATCGTGATCTCCTTGACCAGTTTGGTAAACAAACTGCCACGTTTCTGATCAGTTACCGCCTTTTTTCTTTTGATTGTTGCCCATTTACTATGTCCTGACATAACAAAAACTGCTGATTTGTTAATCCACCGGTCGCCCCGCCTATGATAATAGATTTATTTTCTTTAAATAAAATCAAATCAGACGGCATTCGTGCAAGTTAATAACAAGAAAAAACAATGACAAACTTGATGATAGCCTATCAGGGAGAACCGGGAGCATACAGTGAAATCGCCGCGCTGCGAATTGGAGAGCCAAAACCCTTTGAATCTTTTGAAGAGGTTTTTGATGCCGTTGAAAAACGCAAGGTTGATTATGCGGTCATCCCTATCGAAAATTCACTTGGCGGAAGTATTCACCAGAACTATGACCTCCTGCTCCAGCACCCAATTACTATTGTTGCCGAGACTTTTGTCAAGGTTGAACATTGCCTGCTTGGCATCCGTGGTTCCTCAGTCGAACATGCGCTGAAAGTGCTTTCCCACCCCCAGGCATTGGCCCAGTGCAGAAATTTTTTTGCCGCCCACAAGGGGCTCAAAGCCGAAGTGGCTTATGATACCGCCGGCAGCGCAAAAATAATCGCCGCCGAAAATGATCCTTCGAAGCTGGCCATAGCATCAAAACGGGCTGGTGAACTCTATGGACTTGAAATCCTGCAGGAAAACCTTGCAGACGAAGAGTGGAACATCACCAGGTTTTTCTGTATCACTCATACCGAAGATTCCAGCCCTCTGTGCACTCCCGGAATGACAACAAAACAAACGGGTACTGAACCGCAATATAAAACCTCTCTTGCCTTTGCGCTTCCAAACGAACAAGGATCGCTTTTCAAGGCACTGGCCACCTTCGCCATAAGAAATATTGACTTGACAAAAATCGAGTCAAGGCCTTTCAGAAAAAAGGCCTTTGAGTACCTCTTTTATATTGATTTAATCGGGCATCAGAACGACATCACTATTATCAACGCCCTCAATCATCTCAGGGAATTTGCCACTATGGTTCATGTTCTTGGAAGCTATGGGGTCGTTGAAGCATGAACAAGAGGCAACTTGACTTTTTTTTGCCTGCTGAAGCAGAACAGGCAAGAGAACCGCAGACAAAAACTCATGAAAAGCCGCCGCTGTTTCTGATCGATG
>CAILXE010000286.1 GCA_903838095.1 uncultured Chlorobiaceae bacterium | reverse complement strand
AGACTGTGATTCAGTTGATTCAGTAATTATTTTACGCGTGGTTTCCTGTAATTCACAAACCTTCCTTTCCGAAAATAATGCATCTCGTAATCATTAATGTTGTCTCTTCGAAAATATGCTATAAACAAGATAATAAAATAGTTTGGTATCGTTGGAAAATCCAGTTGCTAATGGATGAAGCATACTTCGAATTGAAATATGCGGTGAAACCAGCCAGCTCGACTCAAACTGGTTGTAGCGGGAGCGCAGAAAGGAATTAAACATTGCGAGTATTGCTTGTAGAAGACGATAAAAAGATTGCTTCTTTTATTGTGAAGGGCCTCAAACAAGAAGGCTTTTCAGTGGATCACGCAGGCGACGGTGAAGATGGGCTTCATTTAGGTCTTAATAAACAATATGATGTAGCCATTGTCGATATCATGCTACCAAAATTAGATGGCCTGACATTGATTGAAAAGATGCGGTCGAAGAAAGTCAGCACGCCTGTGCTCATTCTAAGTGCTAAACGCACTGTGGATGACCGAGTCAAGGGACTTCAGAGTGGGGGTGATGACTATCTTACCAAGCCTTTTGCTTTTTCCGAATTAGTGGCACGTATCTATGCATTAATACGACGTGCCTCCGGTGCAGCTGAACCAACACGATTAGAAATGAGCGATCTCACAATGGATCTCCTGACACGGGATGTCAGTCGGAATGGAAAACGGATCGATCTTCAACCACGCGAATTTGCCTTACTTGAATACCTGATGCGTAGCGCAGGGCGTCCCGTTTCCAAAACCATGATCATGGAACATGTATGGGACTATAATTTTGATCCGGAGACGAACGTAGTAGAGGCACGGATATGTAAGTTACGGGAAAAGATCGAAGGAGGCTTCGACAAAAAACTCATCCATACAATAAAGGGCGTCGGATATGTTCTTCGAGAAGGTTAATAAATTCAGGCATTCTCTTGCTTTTCGCCTGACAATTCTCTATATGGGAATTTTCACGATCTTAATCTTTGCGGCTTTCTATATTTTTTACCAGGCGATGATCTCCAGAATTAGTGCCCGAACCGATAGCGAAATGGAAGTAGAGATGAAGGAATGCTCTTTAATCCTTGATTCAAAAGGGATCAATGGACTCAAGGACCATATAGATAATGAAATAAAATCCGTTGGGATTAATGACAGTTTTTTTCGGTTGTTAACAACGGCAGGAGAGGAAATCTTATCCTCAGATCTCGGTGGTCAATGGAAAGAATTGGATATCAGCAGGAATATCCTTACAACCATGACCGAGAAGAGTCCCGTATTTCACACAATAAAACTACCGAAACTGAAGCATAAGGTAAGGGTCATCTATGGGATTGTAGCCCCAGAAAAGGTGCTGCAGATCGGTCATTCTTTAGAGGATGATGAACGGATTTTTTCGGATTTAAATGTACTATTCAGGATTTTAATACCCGTTTTTATCGCTCTTGCATCGTTTGGTGGATGGTTTATGGCAAAGAGAAGTCTATCCAGCGTAGAGCGAGTAACTCAGACAGCAATGGACATAGCCAATGGGGCAATGGAAAAGCGTGTTCCCCTGACAGGAAGTGGTGATGAAATTGATCGGCTCTCAGGAATCTTCAACAATATGCTTGAACGTATTCAATCTCTGATTGCTGAAATGAAAGAGGTCACCGACAACATCGCCCATGACCTTAGAAGTCCGATCACACGGATCAGAGGCCTTGCGGAAGTAACTCTTATTTCGGAAAAAAACATAGAAGAGTATCAGGCCATGGCTGAAAGCACAGTGGAGGAATGTGATCGTCTCCTGCGGATGATCAACATGATGCTGGAGATCTCGGAAACCGAAGCAGGCGTATCAACTTTGAGTTTAAGTGAAGTGAACGTATCTGATCTCATCGAAGAGGCTTGTGATCTTTACCAGCCGTTGGCAGAAGAAAGAGACATCCACATCGAAATAAATATCCCTACACAATACCACCTCTCTGGTGATAAAGGTAAGCTTCAACGCGTACTTGCAAATCTGCTGGACAATGCCATTAAATACACTCCGCCAGGAGGCAAGATTATCGTTTCATCTGCAGAAGTTGACAAAAAGATTATGCTCTCTGTACATGATACTGGAATAGGAATATCCCAAGATGAGACATCTCGTATCTTCGAACGATTCTATCGTACTGACAAAAGCCGGTCTGTACCCGGAGCCGGACTTGGCCTCAGTCT
>CAILXE010000285.1 GCA_903838095.1 uncultured Chlorobiaceae bacterium | reverse complement strand
TTACCCTCCAAAATGAACTGCCTTTTTCTCGACTCTACCTTCATATAATCATGCTGGTTGTGTGCAATTTTTCCAGCTTAGTTGCGCAATATAGTGCATTGCGCCTGAAAAAAGAGGAATATTAAGGATTGCTTAAATAAGTAAATCCCGCAAAAAAAACAACCATATAATTTTTCAGCGCTCACTTATGAGTCAGCGCATCAATAAGATCTGATTTTGTAAGCAATTGTAACCGTCCATCCGAAAGGCTGATCAACACCCCGGACGCGCTTTGCTGCAATTTGGCCGATAATTCCGAAATGGTGGCATCAGGCGGGCAAACCGGAAATGGCTTCTCCATAAAACCCACGACCTTTGAGTTCATCGCATCGTCGTTCTCAATGAGAATAGAAAGAATCTTGTTCTCGCTGATACTGCCGATTGGCGCGTTATAGGAGACAATCGGCATCTGGGAAACATCACTCTGCTTCATCATCTCAAACACTTCGGCCAGGGTATTTTCCGGACAGGCGAAAATGAGATCGGTGCGCACCTTCAAGTGCAGAATATCCTCAGCGGTAATCTGCTCGATAGCCGATTTTGCCTTGCGGTAAAAGCCCCGTTTGCGCATCCAGTCGTCACGATACATCTTGCTCAGATAGTAGCCACCAAAATCGTTCATGACAACAACAATACAGTCGCTGTCACGATATTCTGCGCCAGCCCGAAGCGCCGCTGCCATTGCCGCGCCCGAAGCGCCTCCGGCAAAAACGGCTTCCATCCTCAACAGCTCCCTGCCGCAGTTGAAGGCGTCATAATCACTGATCTGCACCACATCATCAATAACCGAAGGGTTCCAGAACGCTGACGCCTGCTGGGAGCCTATCTCCTCCAGTTCGGAAAATGCCGGAACTCCCGGTTTTCCTTCCTTGAAAAGACCGGAATAGATTGAGCCTTGTGACTCCACACCAATAATACGAATTTCAGGATTCTGTGCTTTCAGAAAGCGACCGACCCCGAAAACCATGGCGCCCGAAGCCATGGGCATAAAAACGTGGGTTACCCTCCCTTCTGTCTGTTGAAAAATCTCGCTGCCAGTGGCTTCGCTATGCACCTTGAGACTGACCGGATTATCGTGCATTCCGGTAAAAAAAGCGTTGGGAATGCTTTTGACGAGGCTCTCTGCCACGTTCATGCAACTTCGTGGCTCTCCAGGCAGAGCGTCCGATGGTGTGATAACCAGTTCGGCTCCAATAGCCCTGAGCATATCCTGTTTTTCCCGCGATATTTTATCAGGAGCGGCAAGCAGGAGCTTATACCCGCGACTGACACAGGCCATGGCAAGGGCAATGCCGCTGTTGCCAAAGCTCCAGTCCACAAGGGTCATTCCCGGATGAATCAGGTTACGATCTTCAGCATCCTTGACAATAGCACATGCCACCCGGTAATAGTGAGAACATGCCGGATTCATGTACTCGAGTTTGGCCATGACCTGCGGTCTGATGTTGCGAGCCATCTGTTTGAGAAGAACCAGAGGTGTGGCTGCTGCAAGCCCGAATATATCGTGGTTTGGCATGGTAGTAACTGAAAAAAAGTGATACATGGGTGAACGTTTACAGAAAACCCCCATGCATAATTCAACGGAAAATATACATTAATTGATTAATTCACGACACTGGCGGAATAAGCGCCTTTGTTGCTTGATATTCAGAAACAAAATATGTTTTTTTGTGTGAAGTTCCGACGGGGAGCAGACCTGAAATGAACCGTTCGGTAAAGAGCTTCACCCAACTGTCAATGACAAAACTGCCTTCGATTAATGGATGAAATAATCGCCGCCATGTCGACAGGCGAGTTTCCCGCAGAAAATATGACCGAGGCTCTTGTCTCGATGGAGCGACTCGCCTGGAATGTGCGTTTAATCCGTGAAAGAATCAACGGAAAGGCACGGATCATGGGCATTGTCAAGGCAAATGCTTATGGCCATAATGTCCACAAGGTTTCAGAAGCGCTCGAGGGCACAGGAATCAGTGATTTCGGCGTGGCCAACATCTATGAAGCCATTGAGCTGAAAATTGGCGGTGCATTGAAAAAACCTGCCACAATTCTTGCTTTTGCCTCCCCGCTCCCTTCTCATATTGAGTTTTTTCTGAAATACGGCATTGACATGACCATCTGTGACAGCGCCACACTTCATGCCGCGCAACAGATTGCTTCCGCCCACGGCAAAACGCTGGCAGTGCAGGTGAAGGTTGATACCGGGATGGGGCGACTCGGCGCCTTCCCGTTTAAGGCAATGGAGCTTCTCAGGGAGATTGACCGATCTTCGCATCTGAAGCTGAACGGCATCTACACACATTTTGCAGAAAGCGCAACTCCTGGCGGCTTCACGCTTCACCAGCTTGAAACCTTCAGGGCGCTGACAACAGAATATGAACACGCCTCCTCCACTACGGTGTGCAAACATGCGGCCAACAGCGGCGCTATTCTCTCGGCTGAAGAGTCCTGGCTTGATATGGTTCGCCCTGGCATTCTGCTCTATGGCTACCATCCTGCAAACAACACTCCGTGCCATCTTGATGTCAAACCGGTTATGCAGTTTGAGTCAAGGGTTATCTTCATAAAGCAAGTGAATGCAGGAAAAACAATCAGTTATAACCGAACCTGGACGGCTCCCGGAGCGCACCATATTGCAACCATCGCCGCAGGATATGCCGATGGATATTCAAGAGCCCTCTCGGGCAAGGCCGTGGTGATGATCAACGGCAAAGCATATCCACAGGTCGGCATCGTCACCATGGATCAGATGATGGTTGACCTCGGCACAGAGCATGACGTCAAAAGAGGAGACAAAGCCGTTCTTTTTGGCTGGGAAGGCCCTTCAGCCGATGATCTTGCCGCAATCACCGGCACGATCAGCTATGAAACGCTTTGCTCGGTTTCTTCAAGGGTTAAACGTGTTTTTTTATGAAGGCGCTCGAAAAATTGGCAGTCACGCTCAGTTTTACCAAAGCTGAAATCTCTCTGGTCACGATGCTTCTGCTCTTTCTTGTGTTGGGCGGTGTCCTGAAAAACATCAATTCGGTAGAGAAAGCAGAGACTCTTGTCAAAAAAGTTGAAGCCTCCCGTTACCGGGAAGCAGAGGTTGACAGCTTGATAGCTCTTGCTGCCATAGCTCAGACGACGGTCAAAGAGGATGTCATGCAAAGCGTTGCAGGAGAAAAAGCTGAAGCCGCCACTGAAAAGAAAACCTCTCACCGGGTTTCGGAAAAGAAAGCTTTTACAGGCACCATCCCGTTCAATAAAGCCACGATCAGACAGCTACAGAGCGTTCCGGGAATCGGTCCGGTTATGGCCGAACGCCTGATCACCTTCAGAAAGGCAAAAGGAGGAAAAGTGCTGCAATTTCAGGACTTTCTTGAAGTCAAGGGGATAGGCAAAAAAAAGCTTGAGTTCCTTAATAAACATTTTACTCTCGAATAATGTCCCAAGTGATGAGTACAAGCCTGATAGCATGCACTATCGACTCGACAGTCTCAGCCATTGTCCGGCTGAAAACCTCCGGTGGCAACGGCTATATTCTGAGCGCCTGTAAAACCTTGCCTTTCGGCATTAATGACTTTGCTCCCGGCAAAGGAATGCGTTTCCTGAAAAAACTTGAGAACCACCTCAAAGAGTGGAAAGCAGATGAATTGGCCCTGAGTATCGCAGCAAAAACCTGGCTCCCTCTTCCTGCAAGCTTTCCTGCCGGCGCAACTCCTGAAGAGTATCAAAAGTATTGCAGAATTGAAGCCGAATACTTTTTAACCAAACCTGATCAATATCTTTGCGATTGTACGGACTACGGCAGCCCCGAAGGCCTGCATGAAAAACATCTGCTGCTTTTCTATCCTGCTGAGCCCTGTAAAACCATTTCAGATTTTCTGTCTGTCAATCACCGGATAGTGTTCAAGAGCTCAACGCAACTCCCTCTGCTTCACCTCTCAAGGTTTGCCGGAGAGCCGCAGATTCTCCTTGAACTTGAACGCAACGCTGTCATTTTTACCATAACAATCAATGGAAGAATAGAAAAATTTTCCTGCCGTCAAGTAAAAAGCCGTGAAGAAACCGAATATTTTGCCATCAGGGAGCTGGTCAACAACCCGGTCTGTCGAGAAAAAGGCGTCATGGTCAGCGGCGCAATGGCTGACAAGGCTATGACCACACTGATCAGTAAAGAAACTTCAATTGTCCTGAAACCACTCAGATTACCGGCATCAATTTTTATCGGGAACTCTCAGGAATTTGACCTCTCTTCATCCGCAGTGGTAAAAGCCATCGGCACTGCGCTGACGGCAATGGCACAATAGCAGGGAAACTGTTATCGACCATCGTCCATATCCTCCTGATCCGGATTTTTGGGGCGCTCAATGCCAGCCGCCTCTTCCAGTTGCCTCTTCAGCTCCTCTTTTGAGGGGAGATACTGACACTGCTCCTGACATCCAATACGTTTACCAGACAGCCAGCAGATGCTGTGTTGTTATTTTTTTACCGGAGTAGACATTTCAGGGAGGACTTGTTTTTCGGGGATATTTGTTTTTGCAAAATAACTGCTGAAGGCTACCGTGACCATGACACCAACTATCGCGCAAATGATTCCCCCTATAATTGCGTTGGTAACTGAGATTTGTAGCTGAGATTTCTTTTCTTTTTTCCCTTCCTGATTTTTCCTCTCCTTGTAATCTTCAAGAGCGGGCCCTGCGGAAAGAAGCTTCTTGTGAAAGCTTTTCAGTATATCAACATCTTTAACAAAACGGTCGAGTGTCTCTCCAATGTTTCCGCCTATATCTTTTCGCGCTCGGTGGTAACCAATAGTTTCATTAAGCTCTTCAAGTTTTACCCGAATATCCCAGTATTCTGGAAGAATATCCTTGACTGCTTCAAGAGGAAATTCATCAAGTCCTGATATGATTTTTTCTCTCAAAGACATTACAGCACCGTCTAAAGCATCGAATGCTGAGCGATAGACGTGGCCAATAGACTTTTGAATGTTTTTTTGGAAATACTCAGTATTTGACAAGTCTCCAAAAGAGAATTTATCATCACTAAAACGCTCAATGATAATCCGCATGAGATGGTCAAAAGCGTCTCGTAATTCCTTTATTGTCTGTAAATTTGAACGGTAATCAGGGTCCACCTCCTCAGAGTATAATATCAAAGACTTTGCCTGCATATAAAGAGAAGCAAGACTTTCTAATTGAGCGATCTCTTCTTTTGAAAATCCCTTCCCATTTTCTTTGCCCGGCGCAATTCCCATTATTTCTTCATCTCTAATAAGGAAGTTTCATTTTTTTTATACGGTTTATACGCTCGTCATACTCTTTTACGGTGTAAAATCGTCCCGTATTGAGCCTCACAGAACCTCTGTTGCTGTCGGAGTAAAGCTTTGTCTTCTCTCGATCAACATCGGCTGTTGTTGAAAAGCCTCCATAACTCATATCTATAACTGCTGATAACCTATCAATATCAAGGCTTTTACAGACAATCTCCCGAGTTGTTTCCGATACTCGAATCGTCATATTTTTCCCACTTTGTTGCGCTTAAGGTTATTAAGTATAATTTTACAAAAAAAAATAAAGAATTGCACAAAATCGTTTAACAATAATTCAGTTACAAGTTAGAAACCAGAGCATGGACATGCAATCGGCATCGGCCCCAGATCCTGATGAGTAAGCTTGTCGCGTTTAAGATCAAGCACAGAGCAACCCCACTGCCTTGCAGAGAAGATGTGCAGTATCTGTGGAGAATTGATAATCGCTAATCGCTGCACAAGATGAAAAGAGAGTGCCCGTTGAATTTTTTGCAATCCGGCAGAAACATCTGAAGATTGGTCAGG
>CAILXE010000284.1 GCA_903838095.1 uncultured Chlorobiaceae bacterium | reverse complement strand
GTTTAACCTGAAGAATTTTGACCTGAAGTGTAGCAGAATAGACAGTAAATCCCCAAGAAGCAGGTGCTTTATTGATGAACCACTCTGCAATCTCGTCACGATCTCGAAGAGCAATAATTTTACGGCTCTTGTTGTCACGTTTGGTGGGATTAATGAGCACATCAAACCGATAACGATCAAAAGCCAGAAATTTTTCATCAACAGGCTTTGATTCCAGCATACCGTGCTCCGGTTTGAGAGGCTCCCGGTCTGAAAGCAGGAGTATCAATCGACCGTTGCTGTCGCCACCCTTGTCGGCATAGAGAAAACCGCTGGGGACACTTGCGCTTTTTTCCGCTTCGGTTCTCCTATCTTCAAAGAGGCTGTAGACAACCCGGTGCAACGAGTAGTCGTCAGTAATACGCAGGGTTTTAATGTCTTTGGGTCCAAGACGGAGTATGCTTGCTATCATGCCGCCTCCTTTTTAGCTGCCGCCTTATCGTATTTATAGAACTCTTGTGCCCACTGACTTTTGATTCTTTCGCTTTCCCAATAAAATTTAAGCAGTTGCTCAAGCAAAAGGGCATAGTCAAGAGAGGAGTTTCCTCTTGATGTAATCAGGCTAAAGAGTGGGCGGAGTATTCTGCACGCCTCTTCGACTGAGTCACAGGCAAGCAAGCGACGCAGTTTGGCTTTTGCCTGATCGCTCTGATTGCCATCGTCATAACATTTGGCAATGGCCCTGCCGATTCCCTCATTGCCATTGTGGGCACTCTTCTCTTTGGCAATTGCTGCGGCAACTGTGGCAAACGGCAACCGCTCCCACGGCTTTTCAAGATCAACGTTGAATGCGGCCAGATACTCCCAGCTCTGGTATTCAGTTGCAGGATTATCGGCCCGTTTGAGAGCCGAAGCAACGCCCTTGTTCTTTGCGATCCGGTCTATGATATACTCTACAAATGCCTGTGACCGGCTCGTTTTCGTTCCAGGTTCATTATTCATGGCTTTTTATTTTCCGGGTTGAGGTAATTGATGAGATTTGGCCGATTTTTTGCCCATGCATCAATCTGACGGGCGCTCTCTTTGGGGCAAAAAGTATCGTAGGATTTTATTGCTGACCGCGCAAATATTTTTCTTACGCTTGCGGTGTCGTGAGGTGGGGCGCAGGCATTAACCAGATTCTGAAAATGACGTTCGCAGAGTTCCCAGAACAAGGTTGAAGCTTGCCCTGCCAGGCTGGCATCAGTCATATTCTGTGCTTTAAAGAAACCATTTGTTGCCGCCCATACCGTTTTGGACAATTGGTCGAGAGCATCCATTTCTACCTGCAATTGATGGTACCATGGCTCTCCAAGGATAGCGCAATCGAGAAAGATCAGTGATTCGACAAAATCATCATCCTGCTTGACCGATTGGTCGCCAGCGTTCGGGCTTACCTTGAGACCACCTGACCAGATACCAATCCGCTTGTACCGGCTGCGAAAGCGAACAAGACCGTACCGGATGAACTGACAATCATAACCCTGACCGCCACCAGTACTCATAAATGCAAGCAAAGAAACAAGTTCCCGCCACGGGCGCTTGTTTGGATCAATCCACTTGATTTTTGGTGTTATGCCTCCTGAATTTACTGCCATGCTTGGTTCCCGCCACCCCTCTTTGTGGCTGGGGTACTGCAATCCCTCTACGTAATAGATGCCAACTCCCTCAAGCAAAACGAAACGAGATATTGAGACAAGAGTCGCCATATAGGAACGTTTCAGATTCTGCGCTATTGGACAATCCTCTCCTTTCGGCATCTCTTCCCATGGAGCAGTTCCCAATCCCGTCGTCCAGTATACATTCTCAGCTATTCGCTCGCGTGACAGAAGATTCAAAAGGAGGGTATCAATGAGGGTTTCACCCACAAGAATCGAGTGGAGATAGCCAATATAATTTCCAATACTTGGAGCAGCTTTTGCCGACCCTGTTTTACCAACATATCCATCGGTCAGGATATCAAGGTTTTTTTCAGTGCGCTTTCCTCCTAAAGCAAAATTCATGAGCGAGACAATAAATAAAGCCTTGTCGGCATCAGACAATACTTTGGGCACCTGATACTGGGTGAGGATGGTATTATTGTCAGCAGGAAGGTCGGGATAGAATCCCATCCCTAATGCTTTCGGTTGTGCACTCGTTTCAGCATTCCGCTCTCCCGCCTTGTTGGTGGCACTCTTAAGATCATACCGCTTTCTTCGTTCAATGAGACCCTTTATGGCTGGCATTTGCAAAAACGGTTTTTCGCCATACAACCAAAATCTGTCGTACCATTTTTCAAGGTACTCAAGGCACTTTCGGGCAAGATCAGAAGTCTCGATTGCTTCCAGAAGCTCATCATCTTCGGGTGTACAAGCAGCCTGTGTAATGGCCAGCAATAGCTTGGTCATGGCCAGCTTCTGCAAGGGGTTGCCTCCGAGACCTCGATTGCTGGTGTCACTGAATATCTGGCGCAGGCTCAATCTGCCCTTGTCGATAACAGGTATCCATGGCTCGTCAATCAGATTAAATCTATTTTCAAGGGTCATATCAATGGTGTTGCCTTGTTTATTTTTTGGGAGAACAATAGCCGATTCTTGAATTGTAGCTTATTCTACGTGAACTTGATGCGTCTTGACCATTCAGAGATTTCAGTTCACCATCCTGTCTGACAATGGCGACACGAAGCATGCTCTCATCATGCTCGCGATCACCGAGATAAAAATAACCGTTCAGCCAGTCGAGGCTCTTTATTGGTAATGCTTCCGGAGCAAGATAGTCGGTAACATGCACTGTCTGTTGTGCAAGTGCCGCAGCCAACAAACGCTGATCTCTTCTGTCTCTTGGCATCGGCTTGAAGGGCAAAAAAAGTTCGCTTCCGTGAAGAAGCCTTACCGTTGTGCCACCCCGCTCACGGTCAAGGCGATACGATTGCAAAAGCAGTACTTCCGCATTCTCCTGTTCGCTGTATCGGGTGGTTGCCTTGCTTTCCGGCAAGGTTCTGACACCTGCTGAAATGCCGCCCAGGGCTAACCGCTCAAGCATCTCCTGCCTTTTTTTGAGCAGCTCTTTTTGTTTGCGCATAAGGGCGCTCTCCTCCTGTTCCCGATAGGTGGCCTCAATCAGATCGCGTATCTGGTCAGGAAGCAGCAACTCCTTTATGCCGTTCCATACCTTGAGGGTTCGCAGCAAAACGTAGGGACTATAGACGTTGGCGGTCGGGCCAAATTCTTTTTCGGGGTGCTCTTCGGCACTGCTCTCTTCAGGTTTTATAATCCATACTTCGCACACAGAGCCAATTGGACGAAAAGATTCGCTGTGCCGCCACAAACGTCCAATTCTTTGAAGGAGCATATCTGTCGGACAGATTTTTGTTACCAGAAAGTCGGCATCAATATCAAGAGATTGCTCCAACACTTGAGTGCCAACCAGTATCCGGCCATGTTGATGTCGAAACTCACTGTTACCCTTGCCATACC
>CAILXE010000283.1 GCA_903838095.1 uncultured Chlorobiaceae bacterium | reverse complement strand
TATGATGTTGATTTGAGCGATCAGGGCAGAAAAGAGGCCGCAGAGGCAGGTAAATTGCTTCGTGAGGGAGGTTTTGTTTTTGATGTAGCATATACTTCAGTATTGAAGCGTGCCATCAGGACGCTCTGGAGTGTGCTTGACGAGATGGATCTGATGTGGATTCCCGTTTTCAAGAGCTGGAGGCTTAATGAGCGTCATTACGGTGCACTGCAGGGACTCAACAAATCAGAGACCGCCCAGAAGTATGGAGATGAGCAGGTGCTTGTTTGGCGCAGAAGTTACGATACCCCTCCTCCGGCGCTGGAGAAAAATGATGAGCGTTATCCTGGCTCGGAACCTCGTTATGCCTCCTTGTCAGAAGATGAAATTCCGCTTACTGAATGTCTCAAAGATACGGTAGACCGTTTTCTTCCACTGTGGCACGGGACGATTGCTCCTGAAATCCGCAAAGGGCGCAAGGTTATCATTGCTGCTCACGGCAATTCATTGCGGGCGCTGGTCAAATATCTTGACAATATCTCCGAAGAGGATATTGTCGGCTTGAATATTCCAACCGGAATTCCGCTGGTGTATGAGCTTGATGACGATCTTAAGGCGTTGCGAAGCTATTATCTTGGTGATCAGGATGCGCTGCAAAAGGCTGTTGATGCTGTTGCCGGCCAAGGCAAGGCATAAGGTAGTCGAGGATGCGGATTCCTGTGCGGATTGTTTAAAAACATATATATTCCGCGCCAGTATCTTGCTGTTGCTTTTTTTTGAAACTGTCTGAAAAGTTTTGCCTGAAAATATGGATGTTATGTTAAATGCGGGGCTCTATGATCCTCAGTTTGAGCATGATGCTTGTGGTGTAGGGTTTATTGCCCATATCAAAGGCGTCAAGTCCCACGGGATTGTCGAGCAGGGTTTACAGATCAATGAAAACCTGAAACATCGCGGAGCATGTGGATGTGAAAAAAATACTGGTGACGGAGCAGGAATTCTTCTTCAGGTGCCCGACAAATTTCTGCGCAGGGTTTGTGCGGACATAAATATTGACCTTCCTTCCGACAACCATTACGGCGTCGGAATGCTTTTTCTGCCACCGGACATATCCCAGAGGCGTGCTATTGAAGATATCTGTCGTCAGATGATCCAGGCTGAAGGCCAGAAGTTTCTCGGGTTCAGAAAAGTGGAGACCTGTAACGATTCCCTTGGTGAGACTGCCCGGTCACAGGAGCCTGTTGTCAAGCAGCTCTTTGTTGGCTGGGGCAAAGACACCCTGTCGGAACTCGATTTTGAGCGGAAGCTCTATATTATCCGCCGCCGTATTACCAAAAGGGTGAAATATACGGCAGGCCTTCTTGGCAGCAGTTACTTCTATATATCAAGTCTGTCTGGCAGGACTATTGTCTACAAGGGCATGCTTCTTCCTGAGCAGGTCGGGCTGTTTTATCCTGAACTTCACGATCCAGACATGGAGAGCGCCATTGCGATGGTTCATTCCCGCTTCAGTACCAACACCTTTCCGAGCTGGGACAGGGCGCATCCCTATCGCTTTCTCAGCCATAATGGCGAGATCAATACGCTCAAGGGCAATGTCAACTGGATGAAGGCGAGGGAGAAAAATATTGAGTCGAAGGTGTTTGGCAATGCACTTGAAAATATCAAGCCGGTGATCCTTGAAGATGGAAGTGATTCAGCGATCCTTGATAATGCCTTCGAGTTTCTTGTGCTGTCAGGTCGTTCGCTTGCCCATGCGGCGATGATGATTATTCCGGAACCGTGGTCAGGCAATGATGCGATCTCTCCGGAGAAAAAAGCCTTTTATGAATATCACAGTTGTCTCATGGAGCCCTGGGATGGCCCGGCTTCAGTTACCTTTACAGATGGAGTGCAGATTGGCGCTGTGCTTGACCGCAATGGACTCCGCCCATCCCGTTATTACATTACCAAAGATGATCTGGTGATCATGGCTTCCGAGGTTGGTGTGCTTGATATTGCTCCTGAGCGGGTTCTCAGAAAAGACCGCTTGCAGCCAGGCCGGATGTTTCTTGTTGATACGGCGCAGGGTCGCATTATTTCTGATGAAGAGATCAAGAGTACCATTGCCGGCGAACAACCTTACGGCGAATGGATAGAGCGCAACATTATTGATCTGGAGGCACTGGCTGATCATCCGCAGATGAAAAATCCTGATGAAGACAAGTACAGTCTGACGGCTCGTCAGAAAGTGTTTGGCTATACACAGGAAGATATTGCCCTGCAGATCAAGATTATGAGTGAAAAAGGGGTGGAGCTTGTCGGATCGATGGGCAATGACACACCTCTTGCGGCATTCTCCAACAAGCCGAAACTGCTTTATGATTATTTCAAGCAGCTTTTTGCCCAGGTGACCAATCCGCCAATCGATTCACTCCGTGAG
>CAILXE010000282.1 GCA_903838095.1 uncultured Chlorobiaceae bacterium | reverse complement strand
GTGGCGACAATACTTTTGCCAACGTCGGAGGCTGTGCCGAAGATGGCAAGCGAACGATACTTTGTAACTGAAACTACCATCATTTAAAACGTTAACTTAATTCCGGCATAAGCAGAACGCCCTGGAGTTGCATAGCCCCAGGCCTCTTCATACCAGGTATCGCAGAGATTATCGATTCTGCCATACAACTCGACCTGTTTGCTGACGTTGTATGAAGCAGCCAGATTGAGAAGAAAATAGTCAGGCAGTGTGCCAACAATATTGCCATTACTATCTTTTGCAGAGGGAACCTCACTTCTCTCACCAACCCATTGTGCTGTTGCGCTGAGCGAACCTTTTTTTCCGAAACGATACGTCCCTGTCAAGCCCGCTTTGTTTGCAGGACGACGAACCAATGCAACGCCGTAGGGATTTTGCGTTTTATTGTAGGTATAATTCATAGCAAACTGTAACTCGGCAAGCGGAGTCCACTCCATAAAACTTTCAATACCCCTCGATTTCGACTCACCTTCAGGCTGATAATATTGCCCTTTTGGCCAACCATATTCCAATGGACCGGCAAGCGGATCAAAATCAATCCGATTATCATAAATGGTATAAAACCAGGTAACTCCTGCCCTGAGATTTGCCAACAGAAGTTGCTCAATGCCAGCATCCATACCCCGGCTGCTTTCCGGCTTAAGCGTCTGTAATCCATACTCTGAATAGAGCTGATAGAGTGAAGGTGCAAGAAACCCGGTGCCATAGCTCGCCTTGAATACCGTAGAGCCAAGGCTGTACGATGGTGCAATCCGGGCTGTCACTTTATTGCCAAACATCTCATTTCCCTCATAACGAATACCTCCGACCAGTTTAACGCCAGAGATGCTCCACTGATTCTGCAGCCAACTGTTCCATGAGAGCATTCCCCGGTCGATTACCGGAGCAACCCATGCATAGGCATTATAAGTCATGGCCTCGTTTTTTCCGGAGACCCCAACAGTCAGTGTATTTGAATCAGCAAGATGCAGATCACCCTGCCAGCCTGCCTCATAACTGCCTCCATTATAGGTGGTTTCTTTATGGCCATCATTGTTGAAATCACTCCGTCCCTCATCAGAAAACTGGATAAAGAGCGTTGAAGCAACGAGCTGTCCGGTATTTTTCCACGCTACGCGCCCGACATACTGCTGGTTATCGTTATGTCTCTCCTTCAAACCATTGGGATCTGCCTCTGAGGCGTAGGTTATCATGTTAAAATTAAAACGGTCACCAGTATAACCGTTGACATTGTCGTCATACTTTACTGATGCGCTGGTATAACGCAACGTTGTTTCGAGCACGCTGTTTGGCGAGAACTCATAGAGCCAGGATGTGGAAAGAGTTGTATTTTCATAGCTGTCTTTCTCACTGGTATTGCCGTTATGAGGTATCCGCTGATTTCTGTCGTCGGCAAAGGAGAATCCATTCGATTGCTGCCGGGAGAGCGCTACGGCATAACCTGAATTACCTGTTTTGCCGTTAACACCCCCGGAAATCTTCCATGTGCCGTAAGAACCTCCTTCAACGCTGGCATAAGCTTTAAGAGGCCCCTGCCCCTTTCTGGTAATGATATTGATAACACCCGCCGTGGCATTGCTTCCGTACAAGACACTCAGCGGACCTCGAACAACCTCAATTCTCTCAATATTATCAAGGGTAAGATGGGATATATTTGCTGTCCTGTTTATTGTTGAAGGATCATTAACCGAAACTCCATCAAGCAGGACAAGAGTGTTTTTTGCATCACCACCCCTGATAAAGAGGCTTTCCTGTGCACCGAGGCCACCATTGGCGACCACATCAAGCCCAATCGATCCTTTGAGAAGTTCTTCAACACTGTTTTTCCCTGATGCCTTGATCTGTTCAGCGGTAATAACAGTAACCGATGCGCCACCCGCATCGCGGACAGAGTTGAAGGTTTTGGTAGCTGTAACCACCATCTCTTCCCCCACAAAGCTCCTTGGCTGCTCTTCAGCCAGAAGCCCTTTGCTGCACAGCAGACCGGCCATGACAACAAGAAATACTTTTTTGTTCATTGAAATAACCTGTTTTCAGTTTGAGAAATAGATCAACTGACAGGGGTAAGCAAAAGGCAGATGTAACGATATGAGCATCAACACGTAATGCAAAAGAGGTACAGCTTTGCCCCGACTATAGCCCGTAGTCCGATTGTATCATGCAAAAATAACTGGCAGGTCTCCTGACTATAACGGCTTGGTTCCGTTTCGGCCTTCCCGCAGTTTTCCATGGAGAAAAACATTGCAGTGACCTGAAACGACCGGCAAAATCAATGCATTATGGCAATGCAAAGCTTTTCTGGTATACCGTTGTACAGTTGCGGGTACAGTGTACGATTCTCGCGTACTTCCCT
>CAILXE010000281.1 GCA_903838095.1 uncultured Chlorobiaceae bacterium | reverse complement strand
AGAATTACTTGAGGAAATACGGCTGCTATCCAACCATGCTGGAGATCGAAATGTTCTCAGTATATTTTTAATAGGCCAGCCGGAGCTTCAAGAAAAGCTGGCACATCCCCAACTGCTCCCACTTAGACAGAGAATTGGCATCAGGTATCACCTGGAGCCATTGCTCAGAGAGGATACCGCACAATACATTTCGTATCGGTTAAACAGAGCCGGAGCCGATAATCCGGCTATCTTCACTAAACAGGCAATTGACTGCATCCATGAAGCCAGTCAGGGAAATCCTCGTTTGATAAATGTAATCTGTGACCATGCCATGGTAAATGGTTTCACGCGGGATATGCCCCATATTGACCGGGATATTGTTTTTGAATGTTTGAAGGACATCAGGTTGCAAGGTGAAGAGCGGTTACAGATCTCAGAACTACAAGAGAAACCCGGAGATATAACCAGTAAGCAGGGTGGGTGGGTGGGATCCTTGAAGGCAGCTATTACCTTTCTGCTTGTACTCGCTTTAGTGGTGTCTATCGGCCTTTTCTGTTTTTTAGTTTTACAGAAAAAACTGCCAGGCATATGGAAATCGATCAACTAAGAATGGAAAAGTTAAAATAGATACCATAGGACAAACATGGGAAAAATTGCCGAAGCACTTGAGAAAGCAGGTTATCAAGAAGGTATTAACCAGAGTGAGGAAAAATGTGCTCAAGAACCACCAGAAATACAACAAGCCTCTATTTTGACATCGAACCCAAAAACGAACGAAAAAGCTGAACTTTCAAAAATTTTAGGTGGGCCATGGGACGAACGGTTGTTCTATGCGGTCAACGATGACATCTATCTGCCCGAGGTATTCAAGGTCCTGCGTTCCCGAATCCTACATCCTAAAGACGGAAGAATAGCACCAAAAACAATTATGGTCACCTCGGCCATCCCAAAGGAAGGAAAAAGTTTTGTCACGGCAAATCTCGGGATATCGCTTGCACACGGGATGGATCAACACTCTCTACTTGTTGATTGTGATTTACGAAAGCCTTCTCTGGCCGCCATGTTCGGCATGGATGAGAGTATGGGGCTGGTTGATTACCTGAGGGATCACATAAAATTGTCAGAGCTGATCAGCAAAACAACGATGAAAAAGTTGTCTATTCTGACAAGCGGCAAACCCACTGTTAACCCAGCTGAGCTACTCAGTTCATCCCGGATGCATGCACTTGTTGAAGAGTTGTCCAACAGGTACGAGGATCGTATCATCATATTTGACAGTCCGCCGATATTGATTGCGGCTGAGTCAAGTGTCCTCGCTGGACAGGTTGATGCCGTAATTCTAGTCGTTCGCCAGGGCGGCGCGAGTACAACGGAGATTCAAAAAGTTGTCGATATTATAGGGACTGAGCGGATAATCGGTATTGTTTTTAATGATCATACCATTAATTATTTTGAGAAGTCCCGTATCAAGGAGTATGGCAATTACTACTAATAACCCTTTTTATCTACTTTTTTGTTAATTCGACAAGCAACTCTTCAGCTTTTTTACGATCAGGAAAATCTACCTTGCGTGCAAGGAGTTTCTCCAGGGCTTTTACCGCTTCCTCTTTCTGATTATTGCCACTCAGAGCCAGGGCAAGGTGATACACTATTACAGGAGAGTCGGGTCGGCCTTGCAGGGCAAGCTCGAACTGGGCAATGGCCAGCGGATATGACTTTCTGTGATAATACACCCATCCGAGTGTATCTGCGATATCAGGAGCATCAGGAGAAGCTTGCTTTGCTGCCATTGCCAGCAAAAGTGCCTTGCCAAGATCACCGTTCGGATCCGAGGTAATCAGCCAGGCAAGATTATTGGCCGCTGGAGCGTAATTCTCTTTAATTTCAAGTAGTTTTTTGTATTGCTCCGTGGCCTTGGCAGTATCACCCTCTGCTTCAAACAATGCGGCAATGCCCATATGACCAGGGATTGATTTTGGATCTTGTTCGATCATTGCATTATACTTACCCATTGCCTCATGCCTTTTCCCAAGACGTGTAAGTAACTTCGCAGCGGCAAGATACGACTGGGTATTCTCCGGGTTGAGTTCCTGTGCCTTTTCATATGCAGCAAGCGATTCCTGATCTTTCTTCTGCTTTTCAAGAAGTTCACCAAATATTAAATAAAGCCTATGGTCTGTTGGTGCCTTTTCGATCTGTTGGCGAACCAAGGACTCGGCTCCCGGAATGTTATCCTTATATTTCATGCCTATAAGTAGCCCAATTGCCTGAATGTGCCCAGGATCAATTTTAAGCACCTCGGTCAGGGCCTCTTCTCCGCTCTTGCTTTCTCCAGCCCCGAAAGAAGCTAATGCGAGGTTGCCAAGAATTTCTGTATTGCCAGGAACCTGCTTTTTCATGTCAGCAAGTATTGTGACAGCTTTATCGTATTGTTTTGTACCAATAAGGGCACGGGTCAAGATAATGGCCGCCCGTAGATTTTTCGAATCTAAGCCTAGCGCGATTGCAGCTTCCTTTTTTGCATCTTCAAAAGCACCTTGTGTGTCAAAAAGCTGGGCCATCAGTGTATGATATCGCGGATTACTCTTGTCTTTCTGGATTGCATTGGTAACGGCACTCTTGGCAAGGTCAATCTCACCAAGGCTGTAATGAGCTACGCCAAGGTAGAAAAAAGGATCTGCCCACGAGGGAAAATCAGTGTTAAGGCCTTGCAGGATCACTAAACCATCCCGAACCTTACCTTCCTTTTGTAAAAAACGGGCCTTGAGTAATTTTGCTCCGCCATGTCCAGGACTCTCTGCGTTCAGCTCATCAAGAAGTGTTTTGGCCTTATCAAACTGTGCCTGGTCAAAGTAAAGAGTGGCAAGTGATGAGGTTATATCCGGGTTTTTTTGTATATCAGAACGTGCCTTAACAAGGATTTCCTCGGCATTGCTACTCTTGCCATTTTGCCGGTAAAAATCGGCTAACTGCAGTCGAAAGCGAGGACTCTTAGAGTCAATTTCTATGACCTTTTTAAGTTCCTCCTCAACTTGCTCCATGTTGCCCATGCTGCGATGGTACCCGGCAAGAAGTAAATGCGCCTGTGCATTGTCCGGGAATTTCTTGATTATTTCATCAAGTAGTTTTTTGGCTTTATCCTTTTCCTTTTTACTCTCGTAGAGAAGCAGGAGTGTCTTGTAATTTATGAAGTTAGCTCCGTTCACGGCAATGGCTCTCTGAAAGGCCTCTTCAGCAGCATCCCATTGCTGCTGAGCGGCATAAATGCGGCCTTTGAGGTTTTGCAGTTCATCGGAGTTATCGACTTCCTTGCCGATTTTTCCAAGTACTGTCAAGGCCTCATCAAACTTTCCCTCATTGAGTTCAAGGTTAGCCAGAAGGATAAGTGCATCGCGATAGTTTGGGTCTTTTGCCAGAATATGATCAATCCGCTTTCGACTCTCATCTTTCTTATGGGATAATAAGTAAAATTGCGCTACCTTCAGACTGGCATCAAGATTATCGGGATTAAGGTCGGCTGCCCTGACCAGTTCACCAAAGGCTTTTTTGGAATCTCCTTCTTCGAGGTAAAGTAAACCTAACTGATAACGGGCATCCCCGTATTTCGCATCAATCTGAATGGCGCTGCGTAACTCCAGTATGGCAGCTTCCGGTTTCTTCTGTTTTATGTAGTTCAGTGCGTTTTGATAATAGACCTGCTTTTTTTCTTCCTTCGAGGAGCAGGCGGGTACCAGACATATACAGAAGAAAAAAAGCAGCAGCTTAACCATTCGTTTATTTATAATCATGATATTGACATAGCTATTCTGAAAGAGTGGACTGACTATATTTTATAGAAACCTTGACATAACAAAAAGACAACTGTTCAATACAGTAATCGATGAGAGATATTTTTTACCATTAAAAAGATTTATCTGCGAAGAAAATCGAAAAAATTATATCTACACGTGTCAGATGATGACAACGAGATGTAAATATGATTTATATATTATAACTTATTTAAAATTTTTCTTTTCAGGGGGGTTTAATTGTGGCTCGATTATTAGCGCTTCTTGGATTTTTGTCACTTCTTGCCAGTACCGCGATAACCTTTGCTGCCCAGTCGACAGCAGATGTCTCCGTATCAGCAAAAATGAAAGATTCTATACTAAAAGAAATACTCAGTTCAAGAGTGAACCAAATCCCACCCGAGAAAGAATACATTATCGGTCATGGTGATATCCTCACCGTAAACATATATGAAGAAGGCGATATGTCCGCGTCTTCGACACCTGGTCTAAGTCGACAAAATAAATCAGGTGATGCTCCCCGCATTGCTAATTCTGGAGCCACGGTAATGATGGACGGAAGGATATCATTGCGGGACATTGGCGATGTTGAGGTGGTTGGACTCACCCTTACCGAGCTGGCTGATTATCTAAAAAAACTTTATGCGGTGATTTACGATAACCCGATAGTTACCACTACCTTGGCGCAGAGCAACAGCCTGCGCTATACTGTGATGGGCAAGGTCTCCCAACCTGGAATATTCCTTCTTGATTATCCAACGACTATTGTGCAGGCTGTTGCTCGCTCGGGAGGCTTTACCGAATGGGCCAGCAAGGATATTACCGTTGTGCGTGCAAAGATGAAAGAGGAGGACAAAGCACACTTCGACGGAAATACGATGAAGCTTAATTATGACAAATTCGTCTCAGGCAAGGCACTTGACAGCAATGTATTCATCCGCTCAGGCGATATCATTATCGTCAACTAATCGACAATCCCTGTACAATTACATACACTTATGACCTCTCGACAAATAGCTGGCTCTCTTGGTGTACTTGTTCTCATTTTATTGCCGACGACCCCGTTCGCCCGTACTAACAAAATGACAACAGGCCTTTCCACGTCCTATGATTATGATGATCGGCAATCTGAGCCGGCCACACAGAATCCAGCTACGAATATAGTTCTAGGAAAGGAGGCAAACACGAGTGAAAACAATTACAGTCGCCTGGTTATTCGACCGCTTTTGGACTTTGTCTCGGACAGCCAGGAGGATCATTTCGAACTTCGTGCCAATCCATCCCTCAAATATGACCTGCTCGGTTATCAGACCGACTGGGATAACGACCTGTTTCTTTCTGCCGAGCGCTCTATAACCAAGGCCTGGCAGTTGAATGCTTCAAACGCTTTTCTCCGCAGCGATTATCATGACCCTCTGTCCGGGGAGACAGTTGATTCAGGAAATCAGAATATTCCAAGCTCCACCCCCGGCCTTTCTTCCGATCCGGGAAGGACCCGCTATTGGCGCAACACCCTGACAGTAGGCTCAAAGTACCTTTATGATCAACAAAGTCTGGTAGGTCTCGGGGCCGACTTCATTGTGTTGCGAAATGATGAATCGAAGCTTATTAATAACTATAAAGATTATGACCGTTATACCTTCCACTTAAACAATGAACACCGTTTCAACACTACCTGGAAGACTCTTGCCGATCTGAGTTTCGTTCGCGGTAACTACTATGATGCGGCACCCAATGCAGCAACCTCCGAGGTGGCCCCGGGACTCACCAGAAACAACTTGTCAAGCGATCTCAACGAATATCATTTGGTTGCAACCGTAGAAAACAACTACTTCCGGCAAAACAAGTTATTGCTGAATTATAATTATATTGGAACCCAATACGATGAAGGCTTGAGAAATAATGATGAAATTCATCAATCGCGATTGTCTTGGCGCCGTGATTTTTCACAACAACTGAACACTACACTCGGCGGCGGTCCTTCGTACGAAAAAACCGAAGGGCAGGATGGCAACTGGGGAGAAAATGGTATTGCTGAAATCAACTATCTGATTCAGCACGGTTCGTTTACCTTCGCGGTAGAAAAACGCTATGATGTAGATAACTTTTCAGGAACCGATGCCCGTGGTTTCATCGACTATTGGGATACGCACTTTCTCTTCAACTACGAGTTATTTGATCATATAACCCTGGATGGCCGGATAGCCTATCGGTATGAGGATCGAAAAGATCCTGTTGCGGTAACTGGCAGCCCCTTGATATCCAGTGATCCTACCCTGGTGGAGTATCGCAAGAATCTGGTTACCACCGGACTCGGTTTGCATTATGCCTTCTTGCGCTATTATAGCGCAGGGCTCAATTATACCTTCACCAGACAAAATTCCGACCGAATAGGCGACGATTACGACGACCATCGTTTGTTGTTTTCACTTTCCTGGAAACAGGAATGGCTCCGATGGTAAGGTCAGAAAAAAACATGCCTCTATCCAGACTCAAATCATCTCTTCTGCCGACCCTGGTCCTTGCAATTTTTGCGGTAAGTTACTACCCCGCACTTAAGATATTTGCGAAGAAATGGTTAGCCTCAGATGATTATATCCATGCATTTTTAATAGTTCCGATCATTGTTTTCATGATCGGGCTGAAGCGAGAGCATCTCATTAATAAAACAGGGGGCTCACTGATTGAGTTCATCCTCATTGTTACCTCCATCCTACTGTATCTTGTCTCGCTTCAGCTTCAGGTTCCAACTCTGATTTTTCTGACAACCGTCGCCTCTATTATCAGCGCCCTTATTTATATTGCTGGTTTTTACGTTTTGAAAGAATTGGCAATCGCGATCCTGCTTCTTTTTATGATTATACCAATCCCGAATCAACTTCTCTCAATGCTGACCGCATCCCTGCAACTCAAGATTTCAGAAGTAAGTGAAATCTTCATGCGCCAGCTTTCGGTCCCCATATTCAGAGAAGGTAATGTGCTGCAGGTCCAAAACAGGTCATTTCAGGTCGTTGATGCATGCAGTGGTATCCGCTCACTGATATCGATGATGCCCCTGAGTATTCTCATTGGCTATTATTTTACCCTGAAAAGAAAAACAATTAATACGCCTGATAGGTTTTGCTGCTGCTGACAGGCATTCTGGCTTACTGGTACGAATACGGTCAACGTGAACAAGTCTGTTAGTTTCCAGGCAGTACTCGAGCCGGTAAAAGGCTACAAGGTTTTGCAAACCAGCCCTTTAGACGATCATCTCCTTCCTCGAATTGTACGATTGCACCCAAAGCAGATATGAGAAAGATGGTAGGGCAGTCGATTTATACATTGGATATTCAACCTGGATAAAATTGTCGGCGGTGCACTCACCGCTTATCTGCTTTCCGGGACAGGGATGGGCTGTCAGCCAGCCACCAGATTCCTGCTCATAGTCAATGAGGAGATACTCTACACAGAGATATCGCAAGCATGGAAGAGGAGCTGGTGATGTGCTGGTATCAGGCCTATGAGAAAACAGTTCCCGAAGCATATAAGAACAAATTTAATGCGCTATTGAACAAATTAACTGGCAAAAAACAGGAACATGCATTTATCAGAATTTCGGTTCCTATCGGTGAAGCCGGGCCGGAAAAGGCCAGAAATGTTGGCAAAGACTTTATTGCAGCTTTTTACCCCGTCTTCCTGACGTATGTAAATAGCATCCTTGAGTTTGCTTATTAACTTAACTTTCTATGTATGTGCGTGTGCCTGATAACTTGTTGAAATAATAAAACATATAATGTCCATGCCGGTCGTCCTTCCGGCATGTTTTTAGCCGGAACCCAACATTCATAATATTCGGAAGTTTCTGGATGCCGGGTCAAGTCGGCATGACGAATTGGTCGCTATTCTTTTCATCTAAACTTATTGTAAACTAATAACTCAGAAAACTGAGTATAGAATTTCTCTTTATTCTCTGTCATGCAAAAAGATACCACCAACGAATTAAGTAATTTAGTATATTTAACTGATCAGTTCTTTACTCTTGTAATCTTCCTCGTTTCTTTCTGGGCAAGAGATACCTTTATACCTTCAACAGAACCACTCAATTTTTTCTCACATCTTTTCTTAATCCCCCTCATCCTCGTCTTCACAACAAGTTTTCTTTCCTATTTTGGAGGGTATAAGAGCCCTGAAAAAACCAGCCTGGTTGGTTATTCCTGGTCGATTTTTCGGACAATTATTTTAACCGTTTCCGTACTTCTTGCAATTTTGTTTTTCTTTAATATTCCCTATGTAAGCAGATTAGTTGTTTTTCTTTTTGCTTTCCTTGAATTTTGCATGTTGCTGATTAGTCGCGCAATAGTCATTGCCTATTTCAAAAAGCAGGTCAAAAGTGGGGAAAAAGCGCTTCGTGTATTAATTATTGGTTCAAGGAGTCGTGCCCGGGAACTGGTCATTGCGCTCAAGGAAAAAATGATATGGGGTGTTAAGATTGTCGGATGTATAGACCCGGATTCATCGAGAGTAGGAGCAATAGTGCTAGACATACCGGTAATCGGCACAGTAGAGAACATTCATGAATGCCTGAAGAATAATGTCATCGATGAAGTAATCATCGCCATTCCCCGCTCACTTCTCAACGATGCGGAACCAATCGTTATAGCCTGCGAAGAAGAGGGAATCAGGCTTCGATTTATGGCAGATATTTTCAACGTCCAGGTAGCTCGTATAAGCTTGTCGGAAATCAAGGGAATTCCACTACTGACTATGGAGCCGGTTGCACAGGACCCTCAGCAACTTCTTGCCAAGCGGTTGTTTGATTTGACGTGTGCCCTGCTTTCTGTGCCAATCCTTGTTCCTATTTTTTTCATTGTTGCCGTTATCATCAAACTCGATTCGCCTGGACCGGTTTTCTTCATTCAACCACGAGTAGGAATGAGAAAGCATGTCTTTCCCATGTTCAAGTTCCGGTCGATGCGCATCGATGCCGAAGAGCGGCTCAAAGAGATTGAACATCTCAACGAGGCGAAAGGCCCCATCTTCAAAATAAAAAATGATCCACGCGTCACCCGAGTGGGCCATTTTTTAAGAAAGACAAGTATTGATGAACTGCCTCAGCTGATCAATGTTCTACGTGGCGAGATGAGTCTTGTCGGCCCCCGACCGATGTCTTTACGCGATGTGGATCTATTTGAACGGGGCGCCCAGCGTAAGCGTTTCAGTGTGCAACCCGGCTTGACATGTATATGGCAGATATCCGGGAGAAGTAATCTCCCGTTTGAAAAGTGGCTGGAGTTGGATCTTGAGTATATAGAAAACTGGTCATTCTGGCTTGATCTCAAGATCCTGTTCAAGACGATCCCCGCGGTTGTTAAATCAAAGGGAGCGGCTTGAGGTTTATTAGTCTCAAATAGGGTTAAAACCTCCGCCTTTAGGCGGATTGATTTATCATTTTTATTATGTGTTTAAGAAACGATATTGGGGGCGTCATTTTTGGGCTTGAGGATATTTTTGTGCCACGTCGGGACAAGTTATAGATGAAATGATAAAAAGTTATCTTGAGCATCATTTTGAGCCAAGCTCCGGTGAGAGTATAAAAGTGGACGAATAATCAACGGGCCTGCTGACCCGTATCCGTGTTTTTAGCACATACGATTACCCCCCAGCTTTTAGCTGGTGGGTGTTTATGCTCCATCAGTCTCTCCCGAAATGGTTTGTTCTCCGGCTAAAAATTTGGCCATTCCATTGATGAAGCTGCCAAGAGATTATCCTTGCCGAAATCGACTTTGGCCAACTGAGTCAGAAGCTTCAAAACAGGAAAGCTTGGTGAGATTGACAGGCACTATTAAGCGACACCGAGTTTGAACTTGCCAGACTCAGGCGAGAACTCGCTGAAGTCAAGATAGAGTGAGATATAATAAAAAAGGCGGCGGCGTGCTTCGCGAAGGACTCACAGCGAGGTCGCGATGATCAAGGAATTGTGAGGGCACACTATCTAATCCCTAGTCTTTGCAGGCAATTCAACGTATCGTTGAGTGGTTACTACCGATGGCAAAACGCATCTCCCTCGATATGGCAGAGAGAGGAGGCTCGCCTCGAAGTAGAAATCAGTGCGGCGCCGAACCAGAGAAACCTATGGAGCAGAACGTCTCCAGGAAGATCTCACCTTCCATGGGATAGAGGTTGGCATTCATCGAATAAAGAGGATTCGCCGCAAGCTGGGTATCAAGTGCAAGCAGAAGAGAAGAACATTATAGGAATCAAACAAGATCTTGAAGAGATGCTGATCTGCCCGTGGATGTTGTAAACTATCGTTTCAACATGAAGCCTTTCCTTAAAAAATGTATTGAAAGAGATGCCGGTTATGTATAATAAAGACACTGTCTGTCATATTCTTAAACAGGTTCAGCACAGTGTGGAAATAGTATTAACCCGCTTTCAGCCTGTAAAAGTAGTTGCCGACTTAACTGATTATCCCAGTGAGATGACAGACATAAAATTACAAAAATCACCCAACAATAGATTCAATGCAAGATCGTAAATCTATCATATTCTTCTGCCTGGTTTTTGGCTTATTTGCTGTCGCCTACTTTCCAGCGGTGCAAGTTCTCGTTAGCCAATGGACAGAACGGGAAGATTACTCCCATGCCTTCTTAATGGTCCCAGTCATCGGATATATCGTCTGGCTTAAACGGGAGGCTCTGCATAAACAGCAGAGCAACTCGCAACAAATTACCGCCATGATCATCCTGACTTTGTCAACCCTGCTCTACCTAGTCGCCAACAAATTTCATTTCCTCTCGGCCATCAATCTATCTATGGTCATTTCGCTGATTACGCTCCTTCTTTATTTTCTTAATTTCAACTCGCTCAAAAAACTTGCGATCCCCATTTTACTAACCATCATGCTGATCCCGATCCCTGATCAGTTTTATTCAATGATTACAGTCCCCCTGCAGCTCAAGGTGTCACAACTAAGTGGTTTTCTGATGCAACTTCTCAATGTGCCTCTCTTTCGCGAGGGCAATATCCTTTATATTCCAAACAAGACCTTTGAGGTGATTGATGCCTGCAGTGGCATGCGCTATATTATCAGCATTGCAACCCTCAGCCTACTCCTGGGTTATTTTACACTGAATAAAACTCTCTCCAAGATCATCTTAGTGATGTTCGCCGTTCCCATTGCGTTTTTGGTCAATACCATCAGGGTCATTACTCTGATATTGGCCTTTCATT
>CAILXE010000280.1 GCA_903838095.1 uncultured Chlorobiaceae bacterium | reverse complement strand
CGTGGTTTCCGGCGTGGGGTCAACCAGTAAATCCAGATCGCTGTCTTCGGTGTCATCACCGTGCAGTGCCGATCCGAACACGCGCACATTCTTGACACGGTGGCTCAGGGCGATTTCGCGGATTGCATCGCGGTGGGTTTGTAGGGCTATTGATGGGCGCATTTACAGTTCTCCACGAAAGGCTCGGTGTTGAAGGGAGGCGAAAAGGGCGTCAAGTTCGGCAAGGGATTCTCTGTGAATAGCCTGTTGTTGTTCGATAGTCTTTTTTTTACGGATAAATGATTCTTGCAGAGGCATTGGAAAACTTGGTATTGGTAACGATCCCAAGCCTTCAGTATTGATATTAAACTGTCCTGCCGAAGTTTTGCAGCGAGCGCGAAGTGCTCGCCTGCCTTCCGCTGTTGAAAGATATTCTTGCAACACAATAGATAAGACTGTGGACTCTTTTAATCGTGCGCGAATTAAGTATGAGGCATAGATAAATTCTGATGACTTAAATCCAGTTTCTAACACCTTGAGCGGATTGAAGACCGCGCAACGTCCGACATAGTCGGGGTTACCGTTGGTTCGAACGAACAACAAATCACCATCACGGAGTTTTAATCGCTGAAATTCCGAGTCATCAACGGCCACAGTCTTCAGCTCTGTCAAATCCAATGATCCACTGGTGACGTTAGGAATACGCAAAGCTGGATAACCACTAGCTCCAGACTTGTTAGATGTGCCATAACGAAAATCTTCAATGAGGTTGCTAAGTGCATGACGTATATTACTACGAAGTGAATCCCCAAACATCTCAATAAAAATTGACTGCGTGAGGCTGTCCAATTGCTTCAAGGCTTCCCTGCGCTTGGCTCTGAGCGCATCGGCTTGATCCAGAATGGCGGCGATGCGGCATTGTTCGGGGAGCGGTGGCAGTGGAATTGCCACATCTTTAATAATCGCTTGATTGATATTTGGTTGCGCTCCACCAACGCCTTTTGCTATCAAGCTCGGGACTTGATGACTTATTGCGTGAAAAATGTAGCGAATCTCAGCAACTTTAGGGTCTGGTACAATATGACAAACAGCTTGGTTAGTTGTCGCCTCAATACCAAGAATCCCAAGTCGGCCAACGGTTGCGCCATACATTGCAAGGAGAATGGCACCAGCAGGAACAAGTTTAATACTGCTTTCCTTTAAAGCCGTTTCCGTTACATATTCACTCGTTCTTTTTATGACAGTTTCCCGAAGCTCGCCAGACTTTACCCAAGGAATCGTTCCTCCTTCGTAGTAACGTTCCACTTGGCTACGCGAAGGCGTCCCACCACTGCCAGTTACACAGAACTCAGAAATCCGGGCTGACTTGAAACCAGTCAAAACAGCATCCCCTCAAGCTTTTTCATCCGCACAATTATGGTACTTGTAGCCGTCCGGTTGATTTGTGGGAGCGACGCCCACGTCGCGACGTAGGCGTCGCTCCCACAAAATTTGTTATCGACTTTCATGACAACCTTCATCACCGAATCCACTCAAAAACATCAAACCCGGCTTGCTCGAAAGCATCAAACTCATGGTGGTCGGCGGTGACCAGCTTGGCATCGCTGTCTAAAGCCAAGGCCAGCGCAATACTATCGGCCAGGGATATTCGACCTTGCGATTTGAATTCGGCAGCGCGTAGCAAAACTGCCGGTGTCATCGTCCATACGATTTCGATACCCAGCTTTTCCACACAATCCAGCACTTCTTTTGCAGCCTGCGTATCCTTTTGCCTGCGCACTGCGTCATAGGCAATTTCCAGCACATTAATAGCCGTAATACGAATGGGTAAGCCGGAAACAAAGACCCGCTCCAATACAACTTTACCTTCTTCACCATTAAACAGCGCAATTAGCGCACAGGCATCGAGTACATAACCGCTCATAACCGAATTCTTTCTTCGAGTGCCTTTTCCTCGGTTTTACGAGCCATGAATTCATCGCTACTGCTTAACTTTCCTCGCAACGCCCCAAACGCGGCCTGAAAAGCCAACGCACGATTGGCTTTTTCGCTGGGCTG
>CAILXE010000279.1 GCA_903838095.1 uncultured Chlorobiaceae bacterium | reverse complement strand
TATTTCCATTTTTATTTTATGGGTAGTCCTGAAGGCCTCTCTTTTCGAATCACGAACCGTGATTGCATGACAGCCCTTATCCTGCCTCTTGAAGAGAGACTGAAGCAACTTGGCGTAAAGCTCAGGAAGGGGTGCACTGCAAGGCGCGTTAATGTTGAGCGTGAGAAGGTTTCCGGGGTCATCGTGGATACACCGGAAAGCGGGATCCCTCTCTTTTTAAGGATTAATCCTTCAGCAGTACCTGAAAAAGGGTTTGCAACCTTTATCACTGCTGATGGTGTGCCTATTATGGTTGGTCGTAAAGGTCTTGGTTATCACGCCTATGATGGACGCTGCACGCACATGGGGTGTACGGTTACCCCCGATGCTCAAACTGGAGGTTTTTTCTGCCCATGCCATGCAGGCAAGTATAATGTTTCAGGGTCGCCGGTAAGTGGCCCGCCCAAGGCGCCTCTTGCCAGACTTGACGTTGCTGATGACGGAGGAATGCTTGTCGTAAGCAGTAAAGATGATTCAGGAGATGGAGAGGGTGAACTTTTGGAGTGTGATTATTGTGTTGTCGCTGCTGATGTTCGGGGTACCCGTAAATTGATAAAAGCTTCCCGTCTGCACAGTCCGGAGTTTCAATCCAGCGTCGCTTCGCTGGGAGAAGCTGATCCCTATGCGGTGTACCGGCTCTGGATTGACTGTTCCCTTGATTCGGCAGAGTTTCCGTTTTATACGGTTTCAGGTTATACCTATACCGATTCAGTCTCACTGTATTCTCTCTTTCAGGAGCCCTATATTTCGTGGGCCAAAAAGCATGGGGGCTGTGTTGTTGAATTACATGCATACGCCATTGCTCCAAAGGATATAAGACCTGAAGAGGAAATAAAGGCCACAATGCGACAGGAGCTGTATCTCTTGTTTCCCGAAACGAGGGATGCGACCATTCTGCATGAACTCTTTATGCAACAATCAAATTTTACCCGATGGGCTCCCGGTGATCATGCTCATCGACCCGGTATTACAACACCGTACTCAAATCTTTATTTTGCGGGAGACTGGGTGAAAGTTGACGCTCCCGTTTTTCTTATGGAGGCAGCAGTGTTTACCGGACGTATGGCGGCCAACGCTATCTTCAGCCACGAATCGTTGAAGCCCACCCCGCTGCCTATTGTGCCGATGAAAGGTTTGTTTGCCTGAGTTACAGCCCAAGGCATTGTATAACAGTGTTGTGGAGCAGTGGGCGGAAGGAACGGATTTTGATGTTGTCCGATGTGGGATAAACCCGGTTGCTGAGCAGAATAACGGCAAGCTGTTTTTCAGGGTCAATCCAGATACTTGTGCCAGTGAAGCCGAGATGACCGTAGGAGGAGTTTGAAAAAAAGTCTCCTGCCGAAGAGTGACCTTCCGGCGACCGTAAATCCCACCCCAATGCTCTCGGAAAGTTACTGCGCGAAAAAAAAGTTTTTAGGGTAGCTGGTCGCAGAAATTGCCGGCCGTTGAATTTTCCTCCGTTCATCAGCATACCTGTAAAACGCAGAAGGTCACCAGTGGTTGAATACAGTCCGGCATGACCGGCAACTCCTCCCAGTAATGCAGCATTCTGATCGTGAACCAGAGGACGTTCAATACTGAATGGCCAGAGTGTATCCTTCTCAACCGGAGCAATCCGTCCGACCATTGAGAGTGGTGGGGTATACATGGTTGATGTCATCCCGAGCGGGGCACCAAACCGCTGCATAAAGTTTGAGGCAAGAGATTTCCCCGTAATATTTTCCACAATGTGCCCAAGAAGCATGAAACCAAGATCGCTGTAGAGGGTTGTGGTCCCTGGAGCAGTGAGCAGGGTATCCGTGTTAATAGCGTTGAAAAGCTCCCTGGAGGTTGAACAACTTTTAAAAAAATAGGTGTGTGCCCTCAGGCCGGAGGTGTGACGCAGAAGCTGCTCAATGGTTACCTTTTCCTTGCCATTGTTTGCAAAATCCGGTACGTAATCGGAGACTCGAGACTGCAGTGAGAGCGAATCCCGTTCGACAAGCTGCATGACAATGCTTGTGGTGGCGACTGCCTTGGTAAGAGAAGCAAGATCATAGATCGTTGATGTGTCTGCGGGAGCACTGCCGGGGTTATAGTTTATTCTGCCAAACCCTTTATGAAAAACAACTTTCCCC
>CAILXE010000278.1 GCA_903838095.1 uncultured Chlorobiaceae bacterium | reverse complement strand
CATGGAGATATGCATACCGGTAATATGGTGTTGTGGCAAAACAGGATTTTTCTTTTTGACTGTATTGAGTTTAATGAAACGCTCAGCATTATTGATGTCATCAGCGATCTGGCGTTTCTTTTTATGGATCTTGACCATGGAGGTGAGACGGGGCTGGCATGGAGACTCCTGAACAGCTATCTGATGGAGACGGGCGATTACAATGCTCTCCCGATTCTCTATTTTTATGCGCTCTACCGGGCAATGGTGAGGGCAAAAGTAACCGCTATCCGTTTTTCTCAGACCACGGATAAGGGACAGGCTCAGCAGATTCTTGAAGAACACAGTTCGTACATCAGGATTGCAGAGCACTACACCAGCCCCGGAAAACCTCTTCTCCTGTTGACTTGCGGAGTCTCCGGAAGCGGAAAAACAACCGTTTCCGGTACTCTTGCCGAAACGCTGGCCTGCGTGCATATCCGCTCGGATATTGAACGGAAAAGACTGACGGGACTCAAGCCGCTTGAACGACGAAGAGAAGAGGTGTCACTCTATTCTGAAGAGATCAGCAAGCTAACCTACCAAAGGCTGTTCGATGTGGCTGAGCTTTGCCTTAAAGCTGGAATAAACGTCATTGTGGATGCAACATTTCTCAGGGCAGACCAGCGGAAACTCTTCATCGACTTTGCTGAAACACTCAACACCCCTTGCAGGATTCTTCACTTTTCGGCACCCGAAAAGGTGCTCATGGAAAGAGTTCGGCAACGCAGTCTGAGTGATAACGATGCTTCAGATGCGGATACCGCAGTGCTTGCATCACAGCTCACAAAACAGGATGAGTTTACTGGAGAAGAGAAGAGAATCACTCTGGAAATTGACACGCAACAGAAGGTCGATACAGCAGCTCTTGCCGAGCTGCTGCAATCGGCGACAACCTTGTGAGCGTTACATCATCATATCGGGAAAGGCGGCGTGAATACCATATCCGGCAAGAAAACTCAAGGCCGCAACGGTGAAACTCAACCCGACCATTTCAAAAAAGCGACTTTTGAAAGGCAGATCCCGCGCCACAGAAATGTAGTAGTTGAAAAACCCGATAATACAGACAGCAATAAAAAACGAAAGACCGAGCGAGATATAGCGATCTTCAAAAACAAGATACGGGGTAATCAGTGCCAGAACGGTGAGAATATAGGCAACACCCGTATAAAATGAGGCCATAAAAGGGTTTTTTCCGCCCGGATCAGATTTTGTTGAGAGATAACCGGATGCCGCCATGGAGAGGGCTGCGGCTATACCGGTAATCGAAGCGGTCAACGCAACAACAGTGGTGTTGTGCAGGGCAAAGGTCAGACCTGCCAGCACTCCCATCAGCTCAACAAGCGCGTCGTTCAGCCCAAGCACGATGGAACCGGTGTATTTCAGGCGATCTTCGTCAAGGAGCGTCAGCAGTGCCTGTTCATGCTCCTCCTCATCACTGATGATGCCGTTAATCTCCTTGAAGGAACCCGGAATACGGCTATAGACGGCATGAGCCCCCTTTTCGCCCTTTTCCATCAACTTGATACCAAAAGTAAAACCAAACAGCATGCTGACCATGGTGTAAAACCACACCTTGAAACGATCCGGATTGACATCCTTGCCGGTATAGCCTTTCCAGATGTTGTAGTGACGCAACTCATCATCAGCAATCTGGGAAAGTATGCGGCGATTTTTAACACCGCCCACCTTTCCGGAAAGATGTTTATAAATATGATGCTCGGTTATCTCGTTCTTCTGAAAAACCGATAGCTCCCTTGCATCGAAATCTCTTCCCTTTTTCACGAATTCACTGTTTAAAGTTGTTGAATCCTCTTATCTGGAAAGCGTTGCCGCCTCAATCAATTCATTCATTCTCGACAAAAACCCTGTGGTCGAATCAAGACCGCCCTCAAGAAAGAGCGCACCTTCATAAAGCTGTCTGATAACAGTTTTGATCAGCGGATTATTTGCATTGGCAATGACCATGCCTGAAAGATTGCGAATAATCGGATGTGACGTATTAACCTCCAGAATCCTTTTGGCCGCAGGCATATTACTCTGCATCATCTTCATCATCTTCTCCATCTGGCTGTCGAGACCATCTTTGCCGATCACCAAAGTTACCGGAGAGTTGACAAGCCGTTGTGATTCAATGACATCCTCAATCTCCTCGCCCAATGTTTCCCTGAAAAGCTGAAGCACAGGAGTAAGCAGATTCTCCGGCAGAGGTTCCGACTTTTCTTTTTTCTGCTTCGAAAAATCAATATCCGCTTTCTCAATTGATTTGAGAGGCTTTTTATCGTATTCATGGATCGAAGGAATAACAAAGACATCAACAGGATCACTGAGCAGCAGAACCTCAATGCCCATATCCTGGAAGTACTCAAGATTTGGGTGAGCAAGAAGCTGACTGCGACTGCTTCCGGAATGATAGTAGATCTCCTTCTGGTCGGCACCCATTCTTTCAGCGTACTCTTTGAGCGTCACATACTCGTTTTCCTCAGTCTTTGTGCTTTCAAAACGAAGAAGTTCGATAAGCTTGTCGCGATTTGTAAAGTCTGTATTCAGGCCAATCTTGATAATAGGGCCAAATGCCTTGTAAAATGTTCTGAACTTTTCAGGCTGTTCTTTGGCCAGAGATTCAAACCATCCAAGAATCTTGCCAGTAAGAATATGGCGAATCTTGGCCATGACCGGGCTGGACTGCACCACCTCTCTTGAAACATTGAGCGAAAGATCTTCGGTATCAACCACACCGGAAATAAAACGAAGGTATTCAGGCAGAAGGTCACGGCACTCATTCTGTATCAGCACTTTTTTGACATAAAGCTGAGGGCCACGATTTTCAAGTTCACTCTGCCGGTACAGCATCTCCGGCGGGGCCTCTTTGGGAAGAAAGAGAAGCGCCTTGAAGGAGACCATCCCCTCAACGGAAACAGGAAGGTAGTCAAGAGGATCGTTGTAATCGTTGGCAATGAACTTGTAGAACTCATTGACCTCTTCATCTTTCAATTCACTCTTTGACCGCTGCCAGAGCGCCGTAACGCTGTTGACCTGCTTTTCACCAAGGTAGATCGGAAAATCAACAAAGTTGGAGTATTTTTTGATGATCTGCTCAACCCGATACTCTTCAGCAAACTCTTTGTGCTCCTCCTTGAGTTTGAAAGAGATACGAGTTCCCCGTGCAGCCTTGTCAATTTTTTCGATAGTGTAGGTGCCCTGTCCACCCGAACGCCAGCGGTAACCCTGCGAACCGGGGTGAGCGCTTCGTGTCTCCACCGTCACCTCTTCAGTGACCATAACGACCGAGTAGAAGCCTACACCGAACTGCCCGATGAGGTTTCCGTCAAGCTGTTTCTGCTGCTCTTTGAGTGACTGCATAAAGCTGAGTGTCCCCGACTTGGCTACCGTTCCGAGATTGGCAATCAGCTCCTCTTCCGTCATGCCAAGACCGCTGTCTTCAATCACAAAGGTCATCTCTTTGGAATCAATGCTGATTCTCACGGCAAGCTCTGCCTCTTTGTCAAGAATGTCCTGATCCGTCAACGCATTAAAACGCACCTTGCTCAACGCATCGGAAGCATTTGAAATGAGCTCCCGAAGAAAAATTTCGGGATGAGTATAGAGTGAATGAACAATAAGATCCAGAAGCTGCTTCATCTCAGCCTTGTATTCAAACTCCTGAACTGGCATCGTGCCATTATTACTGGTGTTGCTCATAATTAACTACTTTATTTAACAGATTTTTACATCAAAAACTTTTCCGGCGGCATATATTTTTAAAAGATCAGCCTCAATACGTTCAGGAACGACGTAATTTTTTGCGTGCTGCCGCTTCACCATCATAAACACGCTTGACACCGTCACCCAGCGCTTTCTCAATATCGCGGATATTTGAAACAAGCCTTGACATACCTGAAAGTTCGACTGATGCCGCCTGGTCAGAGCCCCACATGGCACGATCAAGAGTCACATGACGTTCAATAAAGGTTGCCCCAAGAGCCACAGCCGCCCACGTGGTTGACAGGCCAACTTCATGACCGGAGTACCCGATCGGCACGGTTGGATAAAGAGCTTTAAGCGTTGTAATCATCCGGAGATTCAGTTCATCAATCGGAGAGGGATAGGTTGAATTGGTATGCGCAATCAAAAGCTTCTCCGTTCCAAGCACCTCAACTGTTTTCTCAACCTCCTCCATGGTGGACATGCCGGTAGAGATAATCAGCGGCCTTCCGGTAGCAGCAGTTTTCTTCAGCAGTCCAAGATCAGTCAGTGAAGCAGATGCCGCCTTATAACAGGGAGGATCAAACTGCTCCATAAAATCAACAGAATCCTCATCCCAGCAGGATGCAAACCATAAAATACCATGTTCTTTGCTGAAACGGTCTATTTCCTGATATTCTTCACGCCCGAACTCAACCTTGTAGCGATAATCAATATACTTCATGCGACCCCACGGGGTATCACGTTCGATATCACGCTGATCCTTCGGCACACAAAGCTCCGGAGTACGCTTCTGAAACTTGACGGCATCACAACCAGCCAGAGCGGCGCCCTCAATGAGTTTTTTGGCTACATCAATTGAGCCGTTATGATTGATACCGAT
>CAILXE010000277.1 GCA_903838095.1 uncultured Chlorobiaceae bacterium | reverse complement strand
GCCAACAAGTCTTTCAAAACTCCAACTGCGATAGCGGAAGAACTCGTAGCCCGCTTCGTTCAAATGAGGCGGCAGCTGGATGAATCGGCAAATTCTCTGAAAACGGTCTGGGCTTATCGGTTAAAGAACGTCCAAGAGTTCATAAATCGATCTAAAACAGGTATCAACCAAGGGCCAAGGAAACTGTTGGATGTGACAGCAAGTGGCCTACGAGAACGCGCTCAGGGCTTAAGTCTTCGGGTAAAAGGCCGATTGTCATCCGAACACATTCGCATTCAGGTTAGTAAGGAAAAGTTTCGATCCCAGCCCGGATCCATGATTCAGGCGCATACAGAGCGTCTAAGAACAAAACGGCAGAATCTAATTGCGCGGGCAAAATACACAATATCCAACGCAACCAGTAGTATTTCAGGAATAATGCAGCGCTTTGAGCGAGAACGATTCCTCAGACGACTTCAGGCTGAAAACATCCAGAACATAAAAGTACGGCAGCAGCTCAAGAACAGGTTTCTCGCCGTACACGATGTCAAATACATGCAGCAGGAGAACCTGAAAAACAGACTCCGGATCGAGAAAATCCGATATTTAATATCTACGGAAAGAAAGAGCCTGAATGAGAAGAATGCGACCCTGAGAGCCTCAGACCCGCAAATAGCAATACAACGCGGATTTGCGCTCGTCTATCGAGAGGACGGCGGACTCATCAAATCTATAAAAGATGTAGCCGAAAACGAATGTATACGAACCAGTGTAGCTGACGGATATATAACAAGTAATGTAACCATGAAGGAGGACAAACGTGAGTGAAACCACAGACCTTGCTTATGAGCAGAAAGTAGCGAAGCTAGACGAGATTCTTACCCGGCTCGACAATTCTGAAACGCCGATCGACAAACTCGCCGATGACGTTAAGGAGGGAGCACGCCTGATCAAGGAACTCGACCAAAAACTGAAGCAGGTTGAGGCAGAAGTGATGAATGCATTTAAGGAGTTGGAAGGTGAATAACAAACCGGACACTATTGTGTATTAAACTATTACCCGCAGGATCATGACTTGAGAAAAAATCTATGAATAACAATAATGATCGAATTTGCCCATTTTGCACCCTCGACAGCTCTCGTATAATTGCGTCAAACAGCCACGCCCTTGCATTAATGGACGGTTTCCCAATATCCCCCGGACACGCACTTATCATCCCCAAACGGCACATCGCATCACTTTTTGAAGCTTGTACGAGATGAGCGTGAAGCCTTGTTTGACCTGCTGGATTCTGCAGGAAAAGTACAATCCTTTCGGCTTCAACATAGGAATTAACGACGGTGCCGCTGCTGGTCAAACTGTCATGCACTTGCATAACCGGGAAACACATTAATATATTTCGGTGAATACGGATAAATTTCATACAAGGAAATTCCTTATGACCTCAGACTATCAAAGACTTCTCAAACTTGCTAAAGAAGTTGACATGCCTTCAACAACTGAAAGAGTCATTGAATTAAATATACTTCTGACAAAGCTCTCTAAAGAAGACCTAAATGATTAAGATATTCACCTTGTTGACGATCTAATATGTATTTTGCTTAACACAGATAATATCCTTCATCAAAACTTAAAGAAAATAACAGAACTTCTTAGTTTAATTCGAGATAAAGCTGTTGAAACAGAAGAAGTAAAAGGGGTCATCCCTTGAGTGCGGCCGGGCAAGGTCGCGTAATCTAGCGGGTGTGAACCCCGTCCCGGAAGGTTGGCCATATGGCTTAGCAGTTATCAGGGGCCGCTATGAACTCGGTCGTGAGCCACAAGAGATGATACCGGACGGAAATAATGTGTTTCGGGCATTGTGGACAAAATGGGCGAGAATGTAGATATCAGAGCGGGCAAAACGCCCATGACCTAATTATGCCGGTGGAAGAGTCTACGAAAACGAACAGGATGAAACTGGGGTGGTTTGCTCACGATGCGCCGGAACGGGGAGAATTTGTAGGGCAAGTAGGTCCATTTACTCAGCACCAACGTGTTTTAACTAATACGAGTGTTCGGAAAATACGGTGGGATGTAG
>CAILXE010000276.1 GCA_903838095.1 uncultured Chlorobiaceae bacterium | reverse complement strand
GCGTTATGTTCAAAGATTTTGATTCCCCGTGATCCGATGCCAATCGCTACACCACCGAGTGTCGGGTCGGTAATAATAGTAATGACAGGGAGTCCGGCTTTTTCAACGCTTGATATGGCAACATGCAGCTTTGGCAGACCGACCATTGACGAACATCCTTCGTGCATTCTTGCGCCTCCACCAGTAGCCTGAATAACAAGCGGCACGCCCCGTTCAATGGCAGTTTTGCTTGCTCTCCAGATTTTTTCTGCTGTAGACATACAGAATGATCCGCCGAGGAAATTGAAGTTGGTTGCGCAAAAGACAACCGGAATCCCCTCAATGGTTGCATTGCCGGTAATAAAGGATGATGCGGCACCGGTTTTGTGCTGTGCTTCACCAATCTTCTTGCTGTATTCGGGGAAATCAAGAATATCCTTGTCAACAATGTAGCGGGTGTTCTGGTGTTCACTGAACGATCCTTCGTCAAGAATCATATCAATATAGTCGTGCGCTGTCAGCCTCAGATAGCGGTGCCCGCAGGTTTCACAAAGGAAATTGTCGGCAAACAGTTTTGCATAAAGGACAGGGTCAAGCACTTTTTTGCCGGCATTATCGATACAATGTCTGTGGCGGCCTACAAAAAGAATTTTTTTAGGCTTGGGGATGAAGTAGGTGACCGGCTTTTCAAAAGAGATAATTTCCTCTTCAGTAATGGTATCCCACTGTCCAATCTTTTCCCAGCGTTCCATTCGCCTTGAAAAAATCTCTTCCGAAGGTATTTTGCTGAGTTTATCTACCCATCTGACTACAGCGCCTTTGAGCGATTGCAGGGCAGATTCCGGAAAATGGTGTGCAGGGCCGTCATGCTCAATGATGATGTCATCAATAATGCCGTTTTTCAGTCCCTTCTTTGCCGTTATCTGTGAGATCTCTGCTGCCATGCCAGCCTTCTCCCTTGTCCGGAAGAGAATTGATGAGCATGCTTCAGGTGAAATGACCATGTAGGTTGAATATTCCATGGCCAGTACGGCATCGCATCCGGTCAGGGCAATGGCGCCGCCACTGCATCCACGGTTGATGATGACCGATATGGTTGGCATTTTTGCTTCAGCCAGAGCCTGCATACATCGACCGATTTTCCAGGCAATTCCGCCACCTTCAGACTGTTCTGTAGGATCGGCACCTGCCGTATCAATCACGGTTATGATGATGCGTTTTTCCTGCTCGGCAATCTCAATGGCCTGAATTGCCTTTTCAAAAGCAGCAGGTGTCGGCATTCCCTGATTCCATTTCGCTATTTCATCGGGATTTCTCATAAGATCGAGCATAAGCTCAAAGTCAGAGGTTGGTCCCGACTGTTGGCCAATGAGCATGACAGGCCACCAGGAGTTTTCACCATTGCGCAGTACGGCACGGTGAGTCTGGATGATGCAACTGCCGTGCAGATCATTCTGCAGGCACTCTTCTGCCTCATCAAATACTGTCAGATAGTCAAGGTGCTTGGGACGTTCGGGGTGAAAGGAGAGTTGATACTTTTCGTATTCGGTGAGCTTTTCAATACTCTCATGTGAGTAGCTGAAATCCTCTTTTTTCTCGAAAGGCAGATAAAAATGTTTCACTGTTTACAAGCGGCTTTGTCCTGGATTGGTTGATGCTGTTTCTGAGCAAATTCAAGAAGTACTTTGTTTGTCTCTTTCGGGTGAAGAAACATGATTTTTTTTCCACCGGCGCCATTTTTCGGCAAGCCAAGCGGATGAATATTGACGGAGGCAAGGCGTTCCGTTTCTTTGTCGATATCATCTGTTTCAAGTGCAATATGATGCATGCCTTCACCATTTTTAGCAAGGAATTTTGCAATCGGGCTGTCATCACTCATCGGTTCAAGCAGTTCGATTTTGCTCTCTCCAAGAGTAATGAATCCTACCCGCACTTTTTCAGATGCAACCTCTTCGATCCTGATAGCCCCGGGGGCGCACCCGAGAACGTTTCGAAACGTCTCAAGTGCGCTTTCAAGGTTCTGGACGGCAATTGCAATGTG
>CAILXE010000275.1 GCA_903838095.1 uncultured Chlorobiaceae bacterium | reverse complement strand
CTTCATCTTCTTTTTCCCCATGTTTGCCTGGTCTGCAAGAAACTTCTTCAGCCGGGGGAGGAGTATTGCTGTTCATCTTGTCTGAAAGAGTTTGATCCTTTTGCGACCCCTTCAGAGTCTGAAAAAGTTTTACGTCAGACTATTGTCTCTCATTTTGGAGAGCATTTCCCGTTTGAACGAAGTTGGTGCCGTTTTCAGTTTCACAAGAAGAGCCCTCTGCAGCAGGTACTCCACTCCATGAAATACGAAGGGTTATTCAATCTTGGCACAAGTTTCGGCCGTCAACTGGGAGCCTGGATGCTTTCTGAAGGTCCTCCTGGAGATATCGAGTGTATTGTACCGATTCCGCTTCATCGCCTGAAAAAGATTGAGCGCTCCTACAACCAGTCTGAAAAGATTGCCAAAGGGATCGCACAATCGTTGCGGCAACCGGTGCGGTCAGAATTTCTTGTCAGGAAGCGATTTACGGTATCGCAGACCGGGCTTTCTGCCCAGGCGAGGAAACAAAATGCTGAAGGCGCATTTCTTGCCTCCAAAAATGTGCGTGGCCGTCATGTGCTGCTGGTTGATGATGTTGTCACAACTGGCGCGACTATGGCTGCTGCTGCACAGGCACTGCGTGAGGGGGGAGCCAGAAGTGTTTCTCTTGCCGCTGTAGCAGTCGCCGCCAAAGAGTAGGAGGCGAATGGAACTTTTTTATACTCCGGCAGAGAAGATCTCGCTTGATGACGAGACTCTTGTAATAGATGGTGATGAGTTTCATCATCTGGTGCGGGTTCTCCGAAAAAAAGAGGGAGAACAGATTCTTGTAACCGATGGTCATGGCTTTCGGAGTGAGGTCCTCATTTCGGTTATTGGTAAAACGTCACTTCAGGGAAAGATCCTCAGCCATGCACACGTAGATCGTCTGCCAACCAGAGTGACGGTTGCTCTCTCACTGCTCAAGGCGCCACAGCGTTTTGAGCTGTTTCTCGAAAAAGCTACTGAGCTTGGGGTGTCGTCCATAATTCCCATGATCACCGCCCGGACACTTTCTCAGTTATCACGCGACAGAGCTGAGAGCAAACTCAACAGGTGGAGAACAATCATGCTCTCTGCAGCACGGCAGTCAAAACGCTTGTACCTGCCAGAACTCTGTGAACCACTCTCTTTCAGCAAGGTCATTGCCCTTCAGGGTTACGATCTCAAGCTGATACCCTATGAGGGTTCAGATGTGCCACCCAGGGTCCGGTATGCCGGGAAAAAGACGCTTTTTGTGATTGGTGGCGAAGGTGGATTTACGGCCAGTGAGATACAGAATGCCGGGGCTGCGGGATGTTGCGCCATTTCGCTGGGAAAAACAACTCTCAGGGCAGAAACTGCCGGAATTTTTGCTGTTGCCTGTGTGCGCGCTGAGCTTCTCACCGAAGAGAGCGTACAATGGTTATAAGACTTTTCAAGACCAACAAAACGAACAATCATGAACAGTCTCAAAGCGAATCAGCTTATTCTCCTGCTTCTTCTTCTGTTTATCTCGGCCCTTTTTTTTGCCATGATCCGATATTTTCTCATGGTCATTCTTCTTGCGGCCATTTTTTCAGCGTTTGCCATGCCGGTGTTTACCCGTTTCGAACGCTTGCTCAGGGGAAATAAAAGTGTGAGTGCGGCCATGACGATGCTGACCATGCTGCTCATGATTGTTCTTCCTCTGGCAACACTTCTTGGCATTGTTGCCAGGCAGGCTATCAGGGTAAGTCGCCTTGCCATGCCCTGGGTTCAGCAGCAGATCCTGGAGCCAACGGCATTTGATCAGCGTCTTCGTTCTTTATCCATTTATCCCGAACTTGAGCTCTATCGTGAGGATATTCTTCAAAAGGCAGGAGAGCTTGCCAGTAAAATGGGGTCGATACTTTTCAGTACGCTCTCCTCCTTTACCTACTCTGCAGTTAACGACCTTTTTCTGCTTTTTATTTTTTTGTACACCATGTTCTTTTTTGTAAGGGACGGGCGGGAGTTGCTGGCCAGGATTCTCTCTTATCTTCCTCTGACTTATACCGATCAGCATCGGTTGCTTGACAGGTTTCTTTCCGTGACCAGGGCTACCATCAAGGGCAGCCTGGTTGTGGGTATCGTGCAGGGTTCTCTCGCCGGGCTTGCCCTTCATCTGGCAGGTATCGACAGCGCTATTTTCTGGGGCACTATCATGTCGTTGATTTCGGTTGTTCCTGTGCTTGGCCCTCCAATTGTATGGGTGCCAGCCGTCTTCTATCTTGCAGCAACCGGTCAGTATCCCCAGGCAATAGGGGTTTTCCTCTTTTGCAGTCTTGTGGTTGGTCAGATCGACAATGTTATTCGTCCAATCCTGATAGGGCGAGACACGCAAATGCACGAACTGCTTATTTTTTTTGGAACGCTTGGCGGTATCGGACTCTTTGGTATTTTTGGTTTTATTTTTGGGCCGATCGTCGCTGCACTTTTTGTAACAGTCTGGGAGATGTATGGAGAAACGTTCAGGGAGTATCTTTCCGGGTTAAAAAGCGATAGCCCGTCAAACCATGGGTGATCCTGTCTCCATTGGTACTCTTATCATATTGCACGATGTGCCACAAAAAAAGCGATCACGGGATCGCTTTTTTGCTATTAATTTTACTATGGCTCAGTTCCCTCGGACAACCTCTTCGGTTGAGAAAAAGAAGGCGGCTTCGATGGCTGCGTTTTCGTCAGAGTCAGAGCCGTGGACGATGTTCTCACCCTTGCTGTCAGCATAGAGTTTGCGAACCGTGCCTTCATCTGCCTGTGCAGGGTCGGTGGCGCCAATAACGGTGCGGAAATCTGCAACAGCATTATCCTTCTCAAGAATCATCGGAACACAGGGGCCGGAAGACATGAACTCAACCAGTTCGCCGTAAAAAGGGCGTTCGCGGTGCACAGCATAAAATTCTCCGGCAGTCTCTGTGGTGAGTCGGATTTTTTTCATGGCCACAACGCGGAAGCCGGCACGTTCGATGTGGTTAATGACGGCACCGACAAGATTCTTGCGGACGCAATCGGGTTTAAGGATGGTTAGTGTTCTTTCCATGGTTGTGGATACAATAGTGTTTCGTTACGGAAAACAAAAAGTTCGAGCGAAGATACGGAAATGCGCTGGATTATTGAAACTCGCAGCCCACTATTCCTCATGGTTTGATCTCACACCCCGTCAATTCTGGCCAGCAAATCCTTCATCGGCTGATAGAGTATCGGAAGAAAGTCGCTGTAGGCCAGCAGAACCACTCCGGCTTCATCAACCAGCACATAAGCACGTTGCGACATGCCAAGAAAACCGAGGGCGTCATAAGCCTTTGCCACTCTTTTTTCAGTATCACTCAAAAGGGTGAAGGGGAGATTATTGCGCTCGGCAAAGCTTTTGTGTGATGTAACACTGTCGGAGCTGATACCGACAGTAACAATACCCCGCTTTGTAAACTCCTGTACATTGTTCCGGTAATCACACAGTTGCGCAGTGCAGACCGGAGTATCGTCACCGGGATAAAAAATGATCAGTACTTTTTTCCCCGCAAAGTCGCCAAGAGAGACGTTTTTTCCTTCAGAATCAGGAAGGGTAAATGCTGGCGCTTTTGTATTTTCTGCTATCATGATAGTCTGTTCCTGGTTCGTGAGACTTATTTGTTTTGGGAAAAAAGCTTCTGCTGGCAGAGATGCCGGAATGAACGATTTAATTCTTCTGCATCAGTAGAGAGGATAGTTTTTTTTTAGTAAATTTCTGAAAATTATGTGTCTGTAATTTTATTTATCGCAATCCGGATTGAGTTATGACGGAAAAGGTGTCAGTGAGCAAGAGCCTGGAGCATATGGCCAGGGAATTGAAAAATGCCAGAATGGCAAGAGAGCTTTCCCTTGAAGAAGTTAGCAAGCGGGTCACGATTCAAAAGAGTTATCTTGAAAAAATAGAGGAGGGAGATTTCGGCTTTCTGCCAAGGGTTTACATTTTTACGTATATAAAGGAATATGCCCAGGAGATGGGAGTCGGTAATGATGAAATTCTTGAGCAGTGCAAGAAGGATCTCCAGATTTACCGGGTAACCCGGAGTAATGTTCCCCCGGATACTGCCACAGAGAAGCCCGTCAAGGCAGAAGGTGAAGAACATACAGGAATCCGGTTGCCGTCAGTCATGAACAGCGTGATAATCGGGGTTGTCCTTTTGGTGCTTGTGCTTGTGGCTTCTTTTTTTGCTTTTGATAACG
>CAILXE010000274.1 GCA_903838095.1 uncultured Chlorobiaceae bacterium | reverse complement strand
TCAATCAGTCGATTGGCTCGCTTTTCTGTCATATCTGCAACCGACATAATTGATTTTACGTCACCCGCCGCCACCCATTTCTCAAGCTTGCGTTGCCTGACCAGGCGATTGGCGATGACCGGACCAATACCCTGCACGTTTGCACTAATCCAGCGAGCCAAAAGCAACCCTGAAGGGCGCACGAACTCCACTTTTTTGGCGTCGATGACAGTTTCATAGATGGTATATTTTCCGACGGAAAATGAGGACATACGCTCTTCGCCTGACACCCTCCACACCGAACCTTTTACTACCAGTTCTCTGGCATCTTCGGGAAAGCGCACTACCAAGGGTTCTGCCCGTTTGGCTCGACTGCCGTCATTGTTCAGCACGCTGACCATGGCATAGCCAAAGCTCCGCACAGTATTGACCTGGACGACGGTGAAAAGGTGAACGATCTGATTCATGGGCGTAGTCCGGGAAAGCCACACTGCACAAGAGCTTCAAGGCTTTGGTGCTTCGCAAGTTCCTTGCGAAGCTGACGCAGCTCAACCTCTAGTTCCGCAATTCGCTTTGTGTTTTGGCTATTAGTGACTGAAACGTCCTGAGTGCGCTTCTCAGCCCTCTCATGAGCCGCTTCTCTGCTCAGCGCCTCGGATTCGAACCAGAGTCTGTCCTTAGCCTTCAAAAGCGCTTTTACCGTCGGATTCTGATCCATCACGCTCTTGGCGACGCCCAACTCCGCTGCTAACGCACTTCTATTGATTCGCCCAGAGTAGGCATACTCGTCCCAGTCTCTGCGGTCTTCACGTATCTTGATCCAGTCTGTTACCAATTTAGCACTAGCTTCACCTTCTTGCTTTCCATTAGAACCTTTCTTAGCCATGAATCGTCCCCTTTTTAGACATATCGCGTGGCGGAGTCATCATCGCATTCTGTAGCGCTTTGAGATCCAAGTTATCAATCATGTAGAGGTTGTTGACCACGTTGTTGAAAATAAGCTGTAACGCTTCGAGGTCATTATTGACGCGTACATACTGAGCCTTGAGTGCTTGCATCTCTTTCAGCATTACTTCCGTCGTTGCCCCGTACTGTTTGATATCATGATTCTTCACGTCCTTGAGGCGCTCTTTGGCCTGGCGAAAGGCTTCACTGATCTGACGGTGGCTTTTCAGGGTCACCAGGGAGATGGACTCCTCATCAAGACGCGTGACCATACGCTTGGTGTACAATTCCCACGTGAGTTTGCCATTCCATAAATCGAGGTCATGCAAAAAAACCGGCAACGTATCTTCCGTAATGATTTTCTTAGGCATTTTTGAATACTCCTGGCAGTAAACGCGCAATATCTGCGGTCATCGTATTGGGTTCTGGCTTGGAAGCCTCTTGAAGTCCTTGTTCCATCAAGCCAAGTCGAACTTCGCTTGGGTCAAAGTCTCTTGGAATTTGAATAACGGTACCGTTAGGCACATTTGAGTCCTCGAGGATCTTGCGTCTGCCACGCACAAAGCCCAGCTCTGTACCGACGTGCATCATGGTACGCAGCATCAACGGATCGTCTCGACGATCCTGAATCCTGTCCCACTGGAACTGCAAGCGCCGTTCTTCTTCGACAAAGTAGTCGAGGCACCCCGGAACACCTTTGACAATGACGTGCTTGCTACAACCATGGCACTGTCGACCCTTGAGACAATCCGGTTCCGTGACATGCTTGACACATCCGCCCATCGCACCAATGTGAACACTGTTGTGGCCGACCTCTTCTTTGATCAAGTCACTGCGGTGAACAGGAATATTCATCTGAATCCGCTCATGTAGCGGGATCTGATGGCGAGATATCACCTGAGAGTTGCATTGAACCGTAATCTCGTGCAGACGATTCGCAATCTGCTCGGGGGTACGCAGGTTATAAGCCCTGTTTTGAGACAGATCTTTGCGGCCGGCTTGCCAAGCGATCTCTAGTTCCGTCGCTCCTTCCTGCATTCCACGGGTGGCATGCCAACGGCGCAGATCGTGTGATTCAATCTCAATTTTCCCGCCGTTTTCATCTGTTAGTCCTAACCGTTCGAACAATGTTTTCGAGTAGTTTCTGGTATCATACTGTTTTTCGCCAAACTGGCGATTTATCTGGTTGACATCAGGGTGCATCCAGCTAAACGGCTTGACAGGGAAGTCAGCGTGAAACTCGTACTCACGGGTAAGCAAGAGATTTTCCCACACGGGAAAGCTGCATTGGCGACGATACCGTGGCCAATCCTCGGTTTTATACTGAGAAACAGTTGCTTCAGCCAATTGTGCATAGGTTGGATTGTGATCCACAAATGTCTTTAGATAGGCCGGAAATTTGCCTCGATTCGAATCACAAATACCATTACAGCTACACAACGAAGTGATGACACAAGCATGCGCCAACTCCACATCAGTGAGAGGTACATTTTGAGGGTAATCAACGGGCGTAGCGCACTGTTCGTGAATCATGTATTTCCCAGGGTTGTCGTACGCGAACTTGGC
>CAILXE010000273.1 GCA_903838095.1 uncultured Chlorobiaceae bacterium | reverse complement strand
GGTTTTTCCGTTCCTGAACGCATATAGCTTCTGGCGACCCAGTCCTTTGATGCGAGGTGCAAACGTGAAGTTCAGGAAAAAAGTGGCGGCAAATATCACTTCTGAATAACCATGCGTATCCGTTGAATGAATATCGCTTTTTATAACATCGTTGTGCATTAGGCCATCAATTACATAGGCGGCTTCGCGCTCCGCAGAGCTAATAACCATTGAATGCCACATCATCTGGCGCATATCAATGAAACTGATTACGCTTGCGCCTTTGTCTTTTCCCAAGTATTTGAAGGAATAGTTGGCGTTGAGTGAATCAACAGACACCCCGACTTTTTGCCCGTCACTGGAGGTGTGCAACTGGCCGGCTTGATTCCGGTAAATATCCGGTATCTCCATTTTATCCATGAATTGTAAAATGCGGTCATTCGCGCTTTGGACGTTAGCTAACGAAAAATACCAATTCAGTGTGTTATCCAACTCATTTTCGTTGATCTGCTTAGAAATTTGCGCCAGTTTACGGTGACCAATATCGCAGCCGTAGGCCATGATTCCAGCGAAGAAGACCTTCTTAGCCGGTTTGGAGTGCCGGTTCTTCATCTGCCAATGTTCAAATTCTTCCAAGAATCCGGTCGCGTTATCAACCGTGGCCAACGCTTCAAGCAAAGGAATATATTTTCGCTCCGGAAATAGGCTGCCCAATGACAAGCTATCCACTTCCTCAAGCTTGGGTGTTGAAACATGAAACGTGCCATTACTGCGAAACGTCAGGTATGAATTGCCACCAGCTATAAAGCGGTTATTTGTTTCCTCATAACGGCAATCAACGGCCTGCGACAACGCTTTCAATGTTGCCTGATAATCAGAATAGCGGGTTAATTCTGCCCGTTGCAAGTATTCATCACGGTTTGCCTCCCAATCGAGTTTTGGAATCATATAATCATCCAGGGAACGATATTTTTCTGAATGAAGCAGGTTGAGAACACCCGATTTAACAGCCTCCGCAACCGCAAGATAGAGTAGCGCCTTATACAGAGAGACCCGAAACTTGCCGTCTTGAGCGACTATCAAACTTCGCTGCTCAAGCGTTAAAAAAGCAATCGGTGCCTGCTTGTCGATATTTCCAGACTTTTTCTGGTAATGCACGATGGCTTCCAGTAACAATGGTTTGCCGCAATTTGAATCAAAAATCGCCTGCCGCACAATATCGGCAACGCGACCTTGTAGTTTGAGAGATCGTTTTTCGAGTAGGTCATAGTAACCGATGCCCTGCCGCTGAAGGGTGGTTAGTTCATCCTTGAAATCGTTGATTCGCTGCTCGATACCGGTTTTTTTGGATGTTGGCCGATTAATGGCAACCTCTATTGCCATCACTTTTTGATCTGCGGTTAATCCACCATCAGCAATGATGGCTTTGATCGTGGCCAGGGTGCTTATGAAATCGTTCTGCAAGCCATCAACCAATTGTGTGACGGACTGATTCCGGCTTTCCATCTCTTGGTAACAGGTCTCCTTGTGTTCATTATAAGTGGCATTGACCGCAGATTGGACGGCCAACAGCAGGACATCCATTAACATGTCCTGCAGTTTCAGCGTTTGGTAGACAATGAAAGCTATCAAATGTAGATAGCGATCCTGCTTTTCCCGGCGAGAAACCTGATGAATCTGAGATTTGACAACGGAATAGGCGTAGTAGCGCAAGCATTCATAACTTAAACCGAGCTGATTCACTACGGGTTTAAATTCGAGATAAAGCGTCATCAAATTTTGTAGATCGGCAAGATTGGCTTTGATTTTCGATGGTCGGGTCGATTGGGACGCTTTTTTAAGCAACGTAATTTGATAACGCCATTTGTCATTAGAACCTGAGCCTGTTACTTTTTCCAATAAGGCATCGAGCATGTCTTGCTGGGCTTTGTTTAGG
>CAILXE010000272.1 GCA_903838095.1 uncultured Chlorobiaceae bacterium | reverse complement strand
CTGCGACAAACCGCAATCTTGAAGAGCTGATACGAAGCGGACATTTCAGGGAAGACCTCTATTATCGACTCAATATTTTTCCGATAACCGTACCCCCGCTTCGTGAACGTAAAACAGATATTCTGCTGCTGGCAGATTATTTTGTCGAAAAATACAATACCTCAAACCACAAAGGCATTCGGCGAATATCGACAACATCCATTGACATGCTGATGCGCTATCACTGGCCGGGGAATGTCCGGGAGTTGCAGAACTGTATAGAACGGGCGGTCATTCTGAGCGAAGATAACGTCATCCACGGCTATCATCTCCCGCCGACACTCCAGACAGCCGAATCCAGCGGAACGCCCTACACCGGTTCCCTGCAACAGAAACTTGACGCCATAGAAAAGGAGATGATCATGGAAGCGCTCAAACGCACACAGGGAAACATGTCTCGCGCAGCGCTGCAACTTGGTCTGTCAGACAGAATCATGGGCCTCAGAATAAAAAAATTTGACATCGACTACCGAAAATTTCGTCCCTGAAGACAACAAGCCCAAACAGGGCCGCAGAAGAGGAATAAGGGACGCTGGTGATATTGTGTATTTCCCTTCTGCGAGCCGATGACGCGATGACGGGTCAAACAAGGCCCGTCAACCATATTTCAATCAAAGAAGGATAATTGCACCTTCTCCGACATTGCTCTTTTTGAGCGAAATGCTCTATAGGCGTTAATAAGCGCATTTGTTGAACTGTCGTGAACTGACACGGTCTCATTCCCCTGGATTTCAGGGAAAATCGCTTTTGCAAGCTGCTTGCCAAGTTCAACACCCCATTGGTCAAACGAGTTTATGTTCCAGATAATACCCTGAACAAAAACTTTATGCTCATAAATTGCAATAAGACTTCCAAGTGTAAACGGGTCAAGTTCATCAAGAAGAATGGTGTTCGTCGGACGGTTTCCAGGGAACACCTTGTGCGCCAAAAGCATGTTCAGTTCTGAATCCTCGCAACCAGCGGCTTTCAGCTCCTTGCGAACCTCTTGCTCATTTTTGCCTTTCATGAGGGCTTCTGTCTGTGCAAAACAATTGGCAAGCAGAATGTCATGATGCTCTCCCACTTGATTCTGTGTTTTCAGCGGGACAATAAAGTCCGCAGGAATGACTTCTGTTCCCTGATGCAGAAGCTGGAAAAATGCATGCTGGGAGTTGGTGCCCGGCTCGCCCCAGATTACCGGCCCAGTAGCATAGTCAACAAGGTTACCATCAACATTGACCCGTTTGCCATTACTCTCCATATCAAGTTGCTGGAGATAGGCAGGAAAACGATGGAGGTACTGATCATAAGGAATAACCGCATGAGATGAGCAACCAAAGAAATTATTATACCAGATACCCAACAGTGCTAAAAGCACAGGAATATTGCGTTCAAGCGGTTCATTCAGGAAATGCTCATCAACGGCATAAGCCCCGTTGAGCAGCTCCTGAAAATGGTCAAAACCAAGGAACAGAGCTATTGAAAGGCCAATAGACGACCAGAGAGAATAGCGGCCGCCAACCCAGTCCCAGAACCTGAACATGTTTGCTTCATCAATACCGAACTCGACAACTTTGGCGCGATTGGTGGAGACCGCCACGAAATGCTTTGCAATATGCGATTCATCACCAGCATGACTTAAAAACCACGCTCTGGCACTCATCGCATTGGTAAGTGTTTCCTGGGTTGTAAATGTTTTGGAGGCAACAATAAAAAGTGTGGTTTCCGGATTAAGCTTTTTCAGGGTTTCGCTGATATGGGTGCCATCAATATTGGAAACAAAATGAACCTGAAGCTGGCCGTGAGCAAAGGGACGAAGTGCTTCGGTTACCATACAGGGACCGAGATCTGAACCTCCAATACCAATATTGACCACATCCGTCATCCGTTTTCCCGTATATCCTCTCCATGTTCCGGAAATAATACGATCACAACAATCCTTCATCTGGGCAAGCACATCGGCAACTTCAGACGAAAGGTCAAGAGCATCAATCTGCAGGGAGTAGCCCTGAGGCTTGCGAAGCGCCGTATGCAGCACTGCGCGGTGTTCTGTAAAGTTTATGGAATCACCATGGAACATTGCGTCACGTTTTGTTTCGAGCTCTGCATGGCGTGCCAGAGAAAACAGCAATTCCATCGTTCCGGCAGTAATTCTGTTTTTTGAATAATCAAGCATCAACCCTTGCCATTGAACAGAAAACCGTTCAAATCGAGAAGGATCATCAAGAAACATCTCTCTCATCTGAAATGACTCAATTTCCTGCTTGTGTGCCTGAAGTTTGCGCCAAACTTCACTTTGTGACAAATCCATAATATATTTTTTGTTAACGGTTTATAGTGTTACGCCCGACATGGGCGGTACAACCTGATTATTCAGTAGGGAATATAACGCAACGTCAGGACTGAACCATCCTGATCACTCTCAAGCCCGATTATTTCTGCAATACTTTTTATAATATAGAGACCCCGCCCGGATAATTTGAAACGATTCTCGGTATCAACGGGATTTGGCAGTTCATCAAGATTAAATCCTTTTCCGCAATCCCTGACAGAAGCCAAAAGAATATTGTCTGCCGAACGCAACCCACAGGAGACCGCCATATCGCCTCGCTCCCTGTTTCCATGTCTGATGGCATTGACAAAAGCTTCTTTCATGGTCAACTGAAGCCCGTCCACAAATGCGATACTGTACCTCTCACTTGCAACAAATGATTCAATAAAACCTTCTAACACTCCATATTCGGAATAGAGACCCGGAACTATTATATCAGCTCGTTTCATGAGTGTCAACTCCTGATTCACTGCCTTATAAGATTTCAATGCGAAATGTACAACGAAACAAGAGAGGCGCCAAAATACGCCAAAAAGAGCCATTACCTTAATTATTAAGATAACAAAAACACATCCCTTAATAAAATTAGCCTTTTGAAGAGAAAAATCAATTATTTATATTCAGTAATTAAAATTCTCTTTAAAGAGGAAAAGTCAATACCACATAACAACAATCATACAGAAGGATAGGACAATGAAAAAAACAGCAAAGCTATTAAGTCTTGCGGTTGCTCTGTTTGCAGGATTGAGCGGAACCGCCCAGGCTGAAGGATTTAAAATCGGAGCAGATATTGTCAGCAGCTATGTATGGAGAGGTACTGAAGCAGGTAACTCGCCTGCGATTCAGCCCGCTCTTTCCTATACTTGCCCGAATACAGGTCTGGTTGTTGGCGCCTGGGGATCTTATGCCGTCAGCGAAAGTGACGGGAACAGCAGATATCAGGAGACCGATCTTTATGTCACAATACCGGCAGGACCATTCAGTCTGACGGTGACTGATTATTATATCCCGGTTCCAGACAACAATCGGACTTTTGATTTTTCCAGCGACGGCCCAAACACCATTGAGGTCTGTGGAAGCTACGCAAAAGACAATCTCAGCCTGCTTGCTGCAATTAACGTTGCCGGCAATGATTATGATAATGCAAAGTATTTTGAAGCCGGTTACAAGTTTTACGATAAGGACAAATACACCGCGAAAGCTTTTGTCGGGGCAGGTGATGAACTCCAGTATGCTCCGGGACAAGGAACCGGCTTTAATGTCGTTAATGTCGGCATAACCGTAACGAAAGAAAGCTACAGTGCCTCTTACGTGTACAACCCCGACACCGAAAAATCAAACCTTGTCTTTATGGCTTCATTCTAAGTAATTACTTTTTATTACGATTGGCCATTTTTTCGTTGGATGAATCTTCAAAAGAAAGCCCCCCAAAAACGGGGGCTTTTCTTTTCAGTGATTTCATCAAGTATTACTTCTCTTTCGTCAACAAATAAGAACAACGCTTCTTGTTTGATATATCCACGACATAAACCCTGAACGAATCAGGTACTGCTGACTGGAGTCGGATAGCGTCTGTCGATGAAAAAACAGGGGCGCCGAACGGAGTTTTTTCTGGAGCTACCTTGCGCTCCCGGGTGCGAATGACCGATCCTGATCGCCGTCGTGAAATAGAACCGACCCTTTCATAGACAGGCGCCGGTTCTTTTTGAGAGTGTCCTTTACCGCGAAACAATTCCTTTCCTGCTATATCAGTAACGATATAGAGCCAATTTGGCCCATTCGCTAAATTCCAGCTATCGCCAAGAAGACAAGTAGAGACTATACCGCCTTTTGGCAGAGCGGCAATCTCTTGAGCGACCTGGCTGGTTGAAAGCATCTCATTCTCTGCCCGATCCTGAACCTCATCGCAGAGTTTTTCGTACGACAAATACTTGAACTCTCGCACCCGCGCATGATCCTCAATTGTCTCTATGTCATAATTCTTCCCCGCTCCGTTCGCCCCGTTCGCTGCCACCATCATAAGCAGAGCGACAAACAATACCCTGATCTTCATACGACCCATGTTTAGTTAAAAGAGAATCAACGTAAAAATGCAAAACCTCGTGTGACCAAAGCTGTGCCGCCTCGCAATCACAGAATGATTATTCAATCCAAAGCTGCTTCAGCCATCTTTCATTAACTCCTTACGAAATTTACTTTTAAAAGGAGGATAGCATGAATTGCCGAAAAAGAGAGACTCGCCTGTTAACAAAAAAGGAGACAGTCAAATCAACCGTCTCCTTGTATTATGAACCATTCAATCATAAGAGACTACAGATCAGCCTCGTAAATAACATACTCCTTGTATGGCTCTCCGCCAATGACTTTGGCCAGTTTGCTCATCGCCTCATTCGCTTTAAGCACCCAGCTCATTTCACTGGCAAAAACACCGTGTTTTCCTCCATAATCAGCAATCGCCGTATTGAGAATACTGTCGACACCTTTGTTACGATATTCCGGAAGCACACCCATCGTGATGGTACGAACCATTGAAATATTGCGGCTGTACCAGAGATATTTCAGCAAACCAAGAGGTGAAAACGGGTTACCATTCACATGCTTCAGCGCCTGGTTGACATCAGGAAGCGACAACGAAAAACCGACCGTTCGCTTGTTCCGATCCTCAACAAAGTAGATGTAATGAGGGTTTGCAAGTGGCTTGAGACTTTTTGCAAGAAAATCAAATTCTTTGTTCGTCATGGGCACAAAGCCCCAGTTCTTCTCCCATGCCTTATTGTAGATTTCACGTATACGGTCAATTTCACGATCAAAATCCTTCATGTTCATAATTCGTACCGTCAGTCCTTCCCTTTTCTTGACATGTTCCGAAATACGACGCAAGCGTTCTATATCAATCAGTTTCTGGTCAATATACCATGCAAGAAGCTCCTGGCCGACATGGTGACCATATTTCAAGACAAGGTCATTGTAGTACGGCGGGTTATAAAGCATAAGAAAAACTGGCGGACTGTCATATCCTTTCGTCAGCATACCGCACTGATCGTTCATGGATGGGCTTACTGGACCGCGCATGGCATTCAATCCCTTTTTTTTCAGCCATCCGGCGGCGGCATCAAACAGGGCATTGGCAACACTCTGATCATTGATACACTCAAAAAAACCCCAGAACCCAACTTTATCAGCATGGAATGCATTATGCCTGCGATTTTCGATTGCGGCAATAGTCCCCGCCATAACGCCATCCTTCCATGCAGTAAACATTGCAAGATCAGCATGTTCATACAAGGGGAACACCTTTGTATCAAGGGTTTTCATGTAATCATCAATAACCGGGGGCACCCAGTGCTTCTTGAGCGCAGGATCATTGCGATAGATCTGCCACGCAAAGGTGATAAACTGCTTCTTCTCCTTTTTATTCTGGACTTGTCTAATTTCAACAGTCATATCACTTGGCCTTTAAGTTGTAAAAAATTAGTGCCCGAGCGTACGCATCACCTCAGCTCCTTTGCGGAGCATGCGTTCGGTCTCTTCCCATGAAAGGCATTCATCAGTTATTGATACTCCATACCTGAGCTTTTCAGGATCCTCAGGGAATGGCTGGTTTCCACAATAAATATTACTCTCTATCATAACCCCCACAATGCTTTGGTTCCCTTCGCTTTTCTGTTTCAGAATGTTCTCCCAAACAGTCAACTGCCTCTCGTGTTTTTTCCCTGAATTGGCATGGCTGCAATCGACCAGAAGTGACGGCTGCAGGCCTGCCTTTTCAATCCATGATTCAGCATCTGCAATACTTTCAGCATCATAATTCGGTTTTTCACCGCCACGCAGGACAAGATGGCCAAACGGATTCCCTTTTGTGGTAATGACGCTGCTGTGCCCTTCCTGGTCGATTCCGAGAAAGCTGTGCGGATGCATAGCGGAGCGAATAGCATCGACGGCAACGTTGATGCGACCATCAGTAGAGTTCTTGAAACCTACAGGCATTGAAAGACCACTTGCCATCTGCCTGTGCGTCTGGGATTCAATGGTTCTTGCGCCAATTGCTGCCCAACTCACGACATCGGCTACATACTGGGGAGTAATAGGATCAAGAAATTCTGTCGCCGCAGGCAATCCCATGTCATTAATTTCAAGTAAAAGCTTTCTTGCATGAAAAAGACCATGCTCTATATCATAAGTATCATCAAGATGAGGATCATTGATAAAGCCTTTCCAGCCGACTGTTGTGCGCGGCTTCTCAAAATAGACCCGCATCATGATGCAGAGATCCTGTTGCAGCTCAGAACGCAACACCGCAAGCTTCTCTGCATACTCAAGAGCGGCATCAACATCGTGAATAGAACAGGGCCCAACAATAACCAGCATTTTCGCATCTTTGCCAGTCAAAATGCGTTCAACTTCGCGACGTCCGGCAGTAACCGTATTGGCTACTTGCTCACCCACAGGCAACATCTCCTTGAGCGCCCTCGGTGAAGGAAGACGAATAATTCGTGAAACCCTTAAATCATGTAACTGTTCCATTCGTTTTTACAATACTAACAACATCAATAAAATTTTCAGAATGGAAGATAAAAAAAACCAGTATATAGTATATCAATAATGAGCCGCCGAAGCTATAAATTCACAGACGACGATTCCTGAGTTCGGCAGGCAAGGTGCGATAAATTTTCTTTATATTAACACTGGTTTATATAATTCCAGGCAATCAAAAATAAACAAAGCGACATGAAAGTACTGATCACTGACGGCGTTGATCCTCAATGCGGTCAAATCCTCGCACAAAATGGTTTTGAAGTAACTGAAAGACCGAAAATCAGCAAGGACGAGCTCAAAGAGATCATCGGAGAATTTGACAAGCTGATCGTCAGAAGCGCAACCAAAGTTACCGCCGAAATTCTTGAGTACGGAACAAAACTCCAGCTTATCGGCAGAGCAGGAGCAGGCGTCGACAATATCGATATTGAGGCGGCAACCCGCAAAGGTATTATTGTCATGAATACGCCGGGAGGAAATACAGTTTCCGCTGCCGAGCACACCTGTGCCATGATGCTTTCTGCCGCCCGCCGCATACCCCAGGCAACCGCAGACCTGAAACAGGGGCACTGGAACAAGACAAAGTTTACTGGAGTAGAACTTGAAGGCAAAACCCTTTCCATAATCGGACTTGGCAAAATCGGCCGTGAGGTGGCATCACGCATGCAGGCATTTGGCATGAAAACAATTGCCTATGACCCGATGATTCCAGACGAGTACGCCGCACAACTTAATATCGATTTACTTCCCCTGCATGAAAATTTTATCAATGCTGATGTTATCACTATCCATTCTTCGCTCAACGAATCAACCCGAAACCTGATTGCGAAAGAGACATTTGAGCTGATGAAAGAAGGGGTTATCATCATTAATTGCGCCAGAGGCGGAATCATTAATGAAGCTGACCTTGCAGAAGCTATAATCTCCGGAAAAGTGTCCGCTGTTGCGCTTGATGTTTTTGAGACAGAGCCGGTCAACCCGGACAACGCCCTGCTGAAACTTGATCAGGTGATTGCAACACCGCACATTGCTGCATCCACGATCGAAGCACAGGAAAAAGTGGCCGTTCAGATTGCCCAACAGATTGTCGAATGGAAGAAATCCGGAAGACTCGAAGGGGCGGTCAATGCGTCTGCCGTAGAACTGGCCCAGGTACCAGGCGTTCAGTCGTATCTCAACCTTGCTGAAAAGCTTGGCGCCACACTGGCACAAATGGCCCCGCCTGACGCAAACAAGATGACTGTCAGGACTTCGGGTGAATTCCTTCAGAAATTTAATGAAGTCATTACAGCGGCAGCTCTTAAAGGATTTCTTGACATCTTTCAGTCAAAGGATACCAATTACATCAACGCATTCACCATGGCCAAGGAGTGCGGTATCAGCCTGAACCAGAAGTTTGAAAAGGAAAACCTGGACTATACCAACCTGATCCGCATAGAACTTGAAAGTGCAACCGCAAAACGGATGATTGGCGGAACCGTTTTTGGCGACAAAGAGGTTCGCATTGTCATGATTGATCAGTTTCTTGTGGAATTCAAGCCAGAAGGCAATATCATTATCTATAATAATATTGACAAACCTGGCGTCATCGCCAATGTCACCCAGCTCTTGTTGCAGCATAACCTTAATGTGGCATACGTGGCGCTTTCCAGGGATGAAGAACAAAAAGTTGCCATGACTGCTATTGTGGTTGATGGGGCAGTAAAACCTGCGCTTCTTGACGAAATCAGAAATGTTGATGGCGTTGACGTTGCGAGTCTTGTGTCGCTTTAAATATCTAACACAACAAATGCCCAATAAAAAACCTGCTGTGAAAGCAGGTTTTTTATTGCAGCTAACGCTGAATGGAGAACTGGCGGAAGCACAAAAATTATTTTGCCTTCGCGAAATCAATACTGAGCCACTTGTCTTCATAAGAGGCTCCCGTTGAGTCCATCCCTGCCAGGAAAATCGGCAAAGCAACAATCTTCTGGTAATCACCGATACGAATCGTAAGATCATCGCCAAGTTTAAGAATCTTCGGTTCAAGTCCCATGTGCTCCATAAAGGGCAATCTCACACGCACTTTATAGTGACCGTCGGATACCTTTTTGATATCAATCGGATTCTCGTTGAAAAATACATCAAGAGGATTCTTTTCTTCGTAGACTTTCTGACCTACTCTGCGAAGCATGGCCAGACCGACAACTTCATCATCAAACAAAGGGACTTCGGCAATAGGAATCGGAGCAAAGGCTTCCTGTATCTGCTCAATATACTTCTGCTGAATAGCACGCCACTTCTGGAAATAAGGATCGGGGCTCTGATCAGGCATGACACGGTTAATGGTAATCCTGTCAACAGTAATACCATAAAGATTAAGATAGGTCAGGGCACGCATGGACTCCTTGATAACCATCTTTTCCGGATTCATAACCAAACGCATGGTTGTTTTGGAGCTGTCAGCAAGCAAGTCAATAATCCCCTCTGTTGAAGAGAAGAGGTTATCAACCTTGTCATAAACTTCCACAGGAGCCACGAAATCATTTATCTTGTTAACTTTTTTAGCAAGAGGCCTGATAACTGGTTTGACCATGAATTTTTCAACATTACGAATCATCTTGATAAACCATCCGAATGTTTCAGGCAGAGAGAGAAGACGAAGAGTTTCACCGGTAGGTGCACAGTCAACAACAAGAAGATCGTATTCATTCTGCTCATTATAACGCTTGATATAGG
>CAILXE010000271.1 GCA_903838095.1 uncultured Chlorobiaceae bacterium | reverse complement strand
CCATGCTGAAATCCGGCCAGATTGATGCTATGCTTTCGGCTGGAGGAATTAATCCGAAGGATATCAAAGAGCTTGCCCAGAGTTCACCCTCAATTGTGATCAGACCGGTTCAGAACCGCTACTTCGACAGCGTTGTCTGGTTGACCATCGATGGTGAGGCCTACCGAAGCAACCATCAGATAAAACCAAACGCCTTGTTTGGTGATAAACTGGTGCGGCAGGCGCTTACCATAGCCATTGACCGGCAATCAATTATTGACGGTTTTATGGGGCCGGAACACGCGACCATCGTCAACACATCCCTTTCTCCTGCCTATAAGGAGCTGGCCGACACGTCACTGGATCCATTTAATTATAACCCGCAGAAAGCCTCCGCCTTGTTGCGTGAAGCCGGATGGCAACGTGGGCCTGATGGAATTCTTCAGAAAAACGGAAAGAAATTTTCGTTTGAACTGGCCGCCCCGGTTGGAAATCCCCGCCGCAACTATGCCGCAACAATTATTCAGCAGAATCTCAGGGAAATCGGAATTGACTGCCGTCTGAAATTTAATGAGAGCCTCATTTTTAATAAAAACCAGAATGAGTTTCGATATGATGCTGCGCTGTCGGGAATGGCCGCTGAAACCTTGCCCTTTCAGCTTATTATATGGGGATCAGATTTTGCTGAACGCCCATTCAACTCCTCTGCATTTCAGCATCGTGAGCTTGATACGGTTATAGCGGAGCTGAGTGGCCCGCTTTCAAAGGAGCGCTCTGTTGCGCTATGGAAAAGGTATCAGAAGATTCTGCATGATGAACAACCGAGAACGTTCCTCTATTATTATGATGAACTTGAGGGGTTCAGCCGCCGCATACAGAATGCTGATGTCAACCTGATCTCCACGCTCTATAATGTATTTGATTGGAGTATCAAGTGACTTTGGCTCCGGATTGTCGACTGTATCGATTTTTACTATATTCAACCACTTTTTTACAAAGCAGTTAAAGATTTTTTATTCTCACGAGTGAACGTATTGTTATTATGCCCCGTTACACACCCGAGCAGCTTGAACGCAGAAACGCATCGGTCTGGACAAAAGTGCAGGGAATTCTTGCGCCAATCCAGTTTGTCATGTTTCTTGCCGGCCTTACTGTCACCTGGCTCTACCAGTCCCACAACGGGATCGACAACTTTGCCTGGATCACCTTTTTTGTCACCCTGAAAACCCTTATGCTTGTCCTGATTTTTGTGACCGGCGGCTTTTTTGAACTTGAGGTTTTCGGCCAGTTTGCCTTTGCTCATGAATTCTTCTGGGAGGATTTTGGCAGCGCCATCGCCATGGTGGTGCATCTCTCCTATTTTGTCCTCTTTTTTATCGGTCTTGATGAAACGACACTTATCTGGACTGCACTGCTCGCCTATCTGAGCTATCTGGTCAATGCTGCGCAATTCGTTATCCGTCTGCTTCTTGAAAAGCACAATGAAAAAAAACTCAAACAGCGTCAGGCGGTTTGACAGATCACTCAGGAACAGAATAATATTATGAAAGCAAAAGCTATTGTCTTCAGCGCCATTCGGCAGATTGAACTTTGTGAGGTAACACTGAAACCTGTTTCCTCTACGGATGTACTGGTTGAAACCTGGTGGTCATCAATCAGTACCGGGACTGAAAAAATGGCTTATAATGGGCTGATTCCTGCGTGGCCTTTTATCTTTCCATTTATCCCCGGTTATGAAACTGTTGGAAAGATCATTCAGGTGGGTGAGCATGTTAACCAGAGTCTGATCGGCAAGTTTGCCTACGTTGCTGGTTCATTTGGATATGAAGGTGTCAATGCCGCTTTTGGCGGAGCATCGGAGTATATTGTCTGCCCTGTCGAAAGTATTACTGTGCTTGATAATATCGACCATCCTGAGTCCGGCATTGCGCTGCCACTTGGGGCAACTGCCCTTCATATTGTTGACCTTGCACAGGTTGAAAACAAGAAAGTATTAGTCCTTGGCCAGGGTGCGGTAGGAATTCTCGCCGCTGAACTGGCTATGCTTATGGGGGCGAAACTGGTCGCGGCAACCGAACCCAACAAAAACAGACTGAGTCTTTCAACAGCCGACTTGAAGGTTGACCCGGAAACAGAGGACGTTTCTGCGGCTTTGGCAGGACATGAATTTGACGTTCTGATCGACAGTACCGGCATCATGAGTGCCATTGATACTGGGCTGCGGTTTCTGAAATTCCAGGGAGCGGTGATTTTCGGAGGCTATTACCAGCGAATCAACATCGACTATTCCCAGGCATTCCAGAAAGAGCTCTCTTTTATAGCAGCCAAACAATGGGCCAAAGGCGATCTGGATCGGGTCAGAGAGCTTATAGCCCAACACAAACTCAATGCAGAACGGATTTTTACCCATCAGCACACCGTTGAGGAGAATATCACTGAAGCTTACGTGCAAGCCTTCACTGATCCAGACTGCCTGAAAATGATTCTGCTCTGGAAAACAGACAAAAGCAAACCAGCCTGATGACAGCAAGAACCATCGCTATTTACGGCAAGGGCGGCATTGGCAAAAGTTTCACCACAACAAACCTCAGCGCCACGTTTGCCATGATGAACAAACGGGTGCTGCAGCTCGGCTGCGACCCAAAACACGACTCAACGACCTCCCTCTTCGGGGGCATTCCGCTCCCCACGGTAACGGACGTTTTTGCAGAAAAAAACGCACTGAATCAGCAGGTTTCAATCAGTGATATTGTCTTTCGCCGGGATATAGCTGATTTTCCTCAGCCCATTTATGGTATTGAGCTTGGCGGCCCACAGGTTGGACGTGGTTGCGGCGGGAGGGGTATCATCTCGGGATTTGATGTGCTTGAAAAGCTCGGGATCTTCAAGTGGGAACTCGATATCATCCTCATGGACTTTCTTGGTGACGTTGTCTGTGGAGGATTTGCGACTCCCTTGGCCCGTTCCCTTAGTGAGGAGGTTATTCTTGTAACAAACAATGACCGGCAATCTATTTTTACTGCCAACAATATCTGCCAGGCAAACAACTATTTCAGAACCATCGGCGGGCAATCGCGACTGCTCGGATTGATCATCAACCGCGATGACGGGAGCGGGATTGCTGAAAAATATGCGGCGGCGGCAGGTATTACGGTGCTCATGAAGGTACCATACAATACTGAAGCTCGTGACAAAGATGACAGTTTTGACTTTGCTGTCAGACTGCCTGAATTCAAAGAGAAGTTTCGGACGCTTGCGCTTGCTATTCTTGAAAACCGTATCACGCCATGCAAAGCCATTGGTCTTGATTTTATGCAATTTGTTCAGCTTTTTGGCGATGTGAGTAATGACGCTCCGCTCGCGGCAACTGCTGATGAGCTTTTTGGACGCCAGAAAAGTCACTCCAATCCACAGAAGAGTAGTGCACTCGACAACGATAACCAGAAAATGCTGAGATGTATTGAAAAGCTCGGAGCGGAGGAAAAAAAGGTATATCGGATGGCCGAACAGGAGAAAAAAGCGGTGAGCGAGATTGCTGAAATGACCTGTCAAGAGGAATCAGCCGTCCGGGAACTCCTTGCAAGCGCCCGGACACAACTGAAACGACTTTTCTTCGAGGGTTAAATCAACAATCAGGCATTCGCCTTTTTGACAGCTTTTGCCCGCAGATTTGCATCAAGAATCTTCTTTCTGAGCCTGATGCTCTGGGGCGTTACCTCCAGCAACTCATCATCATTAATAAATTCGAGAGCCTGTTCGAGCGACAGGATTTTCGGCGGCGTCAGACGAAGTGACTCATCGGTACCCGAAGAGCGCATATTGCTCAGCTTTTTCGTTTTGCAGACATTCAGGGTAATATCAAGACCTCTTGTTGACTCGCCAACAATCATTCCTCCATAAACCTTGGTATTCGGTGAAACAAAAAAGGTGCCACGATCTTCAAGAGCGCTCAGAGCATAAGCAACGCAGAGCCCTGCTTCAGAGACGACAAGTGCGCCAGTCTCACGCGATGGCAACTTGCCTTTGAATGGCTGATAATTATAAAAGACGTGAGAAAGAATACCCTCGCCTTTGGTATCGGTGGTAAACTCAAGGTTGTATCCGATAAGACCCCGTGTAGGAATTTCAAATTCAACCCTGACCATTCCACCACGAAGCGTGCCCATGTGGGTCATTTCAGCCTTTCTGCGCCCCATCTTTTCGATAATCACACCGGTATACTCTTCAGGAATATCAATAGTCACATGCTCAATCGGTTCAAGCAGCGTGCCATCTTCATCGTTGTGCATGATAACCTCTGGTCTTGCAATGGCCAGTTCGTATCCTTCGCGCCTCATGGTCTCAATAAGCACCGAGAGGTGAAGTTCTCCCCTACCTGAAACACGAAAGGTATCGGCACTGTCAGTCTCTTCAACGTTGAGGGCAACATTGGTCATTTTCTCTTTCATCAGGCGCTCGCGAATTTTACGGCTGGTCACCTCTTTGCCTTCCAGTCCCGCAAAAGGAGAATCATTTACAGAAAAAAGCATGGAGAGTGTCGGCTTGCTGATTTCGAAAGAGGCAAGCGATACAGGATCGTCAACGGAGGCAAGGGTCATACCGACTGTGGCATCAGGTATACCGGCATTCGCTATAATATCACCTGACGTCGCCTCTTTGGACTCTATCTTCTGAAGTTTGTCAAAAAGAAAAACTTTTGTTACAGCACCCTTACCCACCACACCATCTGGACCGACTACTGCGAGCTGACTGCCGGGGCTGACCTTGCCGCGCTGGATACGACCAATGGCGATCTTGCCAATGTAATCACTATAGTCAAGCGTGGTCACCAGCATCTGGAAGCCTCCTTCATCAT
>CAILXE010000270.1 GCA_903838095.1 uncultured Chlorobiaceae bacterium | reverse complement strand
TATCAAAAGCAGGTCGCCTGGCTGAAAGTTTATGGGGCAACAATTGAGGTGTGATAGTGGGGGGGCAGAGTACGGTTATGCTGTGAGGGTCAAAGTCAACTCCATTTGGCCATCCAACAGTACCAGCTTTATCATCAACAGTCACTTCTGCACAAAATTCATGAAGAAGAGAGGAAACGTCGATTCCCCGATTTACGAAGCATCGATCTGACGAAGAATTTCCAGCAGCGAACCTGATGTTGAAAGCTTCTCCTCGTCAGTGGCGGCATTGTAAAAAGCGATAATTGCTTTGCCGCCGATACCAATCGGAGGATACCCCTTTTCGGCAAGCATTGGCATCAGAGCAAGAAATTTGGACATACGTCCTCTGTCCATACCGTTGATTCTGCTGACGACATCTTCAGCGATACCGGCAGAGGCAGCCTCGTCCAGACCGGCAACGTAAGCGGCGCTCTGAACGGCTCCGTACTGGAAACCAAGCACAGCAAAAACGATATCCCTGTTTGTGCTGCTTTCGAGTCCGGCGGGGCATTGCCCGATTGCTTCAGCAAGGAACTGCAGTAACATTTTCGTTACTGCCTCGATGTTTTCTTCATGATTGTTCTGCATAACCATTGATTTTGTTCCATGCAGAAGTTCTTCTGCAGAAAATATCAACAAGAACATCCAGCTCGCTTTTCAGCATGATATCGGCGTTGACTTCGAGTTCTGTTCAGCCGATTTCAATGAACTTGCTTCCCGGAACATTACAGATTGGACAGGTGTCCGGTATAGTGTTCTCGACAGTGTTGCCGCAGACTGGACAGATATATATCTTTCCGGCGGGCAGGTCTCTGCCGCCTTTTACGGCTTCAAGTGCTTTTGCATAGAGCCCGTGGTGGATCTCTTCGACAGCCAGCGCATTCTTGATTGAAAACTCGGCAGGTTTGTTGCCTTCCTGCTGTGCTTCGACCAGATAGTTGGGATACATCTCGGTAAATTCAAATTCTTCACCCTCGATGGCTTCCTGAAGGTTTTCAGCGGTGCTTTTTATGCCACCCATGACACGAAGGTGCGCAAGGGCGTGGACGGTTTCGGCTTCAGCCGCAGCACGAAAAAGCTTTGCAACCTGAGGCATTCCCTCTTCTTCAGCTTTTTTTGCAAACGCGAGATATTTCCTGTTTGCCTGACTTTCTCCTGCAAAAGCGTTCTGCAGATTCTCCATTGTTGACATAATCAGTTTCTCCTCAGGTTTTGATGCCTCTCCTTGTTCTTGTGGGGAGACTAAGGTTGATTAGACGTGCTCAATCGGGGTATGATTGGCAATTTCGGAATTGGTGGTACATAAATCAGCCACCGAGAGATGGTGAACATTATCATTGCCGGTCAGGCGCGCAAAGTCTCGAAGCTCTTCAGTGACGGCTTTGAAAAAGTTTGCGACTCGAATGGCGGATTTTTCGACATCCAGACGGGAACGAAGGGCGGGATCCTGCGTGGCGATGCCGACGGGGCATTTGCCGGTATTGCAGATACGGTATTGCTGACAGCCTGCCGCCATCATGGCCGCAGTCCCGACAGCTATGGCGTCGGCCCCCATTGCCAGCGCCTTGGCGAAATCTGAAGAGACACGCAAACCACCGGTAATGATCAGGGAGACGGTACCGGCCCCTCTCAAATCAAGTATTTTTCTTGCTTTTGCCAGCGCGAAAATGGTTGGCACTGACGTAGCATTTTTGACAACCTTGGGAGAAGCGCCGGTTCCACCGGCACGCCCGTCAATCGTGATGAAATCCACACCAGCATAGAGAGCGATATCGATATCTTCTTCGATATGGCCAGCCGCAAGCTTGATGCCAATCGGTTTGCCGCCGGTTTTCAGTCGCAAATGGGTGACCGTGGCTTTCAGATCCTCTTTTGAGCGGATGTCGGGGAAGTG
>CAILXE010000269.1 GCA_903838095.1 uncultured Chlorobiaceae bacterium | reverse complement strand
GGCCTTGCCCTTCTTTTTGCGACAAGCGGCTACGGCATTATGAACATATACTTTCTGAAGGGGATTCATTTCGGCACAGTGCCGCCACTGCGTTTTGACAGGATGTGGATCTATCATTCCCATACCCATGCTGCGTTACTCGGGTGGATCAGCTTTTCCTTTATCGGTATGATTTATATCGTCATTCCTTCTATTGTCCGCTCAAACTCCCTTGATACGCTGAAAAGCGAGACTGCCCTCTCGGAGCTGCTTGGCTATACTGCCATGAGTAGAGCCTTTAAACAACTTACCGTGATGCTTCTTTCTGCAACGGCAATTTTGCTGGGTTTTTTTCTTGAGAATAATCTTTTGCTTGGAGTTGCGGGTTTTTGCTACGGCAGTTCTGTCTATTATTTGTCTCTGAATCTTCAGCAGGAAATGAAATAATGTCTTTGCGGAGGATAACGTTATGGGGTATCTGAATCGACCGTATGTGACGGTTACCATTCCGATGTACAACAATGCCCTGTTTATCGGTGAAACAATAAAGTCAGTACTTGCGCAGACCTATACCGATTTTGAGCTTTTGATCTATGACGATCATTCAACCGATGACTCGTATGATATAGCGGCTTCAATGGCCGATCCGCGCATCAAGCTCTTCAGAAATTCAGAAAACCTTGGCCCGGCGGGAAACTGGAACAGGGCGATTAGCAAGGTGAGAGGAAAGTATGTCAAGCTTGTGTGCGGTGATGACCTGCTTTTCCCGGAATGTCTTGAAAAACAGGTAAAGGTTTTTGACGAGCCCCAAAATGCAGGAGTAAGCCTTGTCAGCAGTCAAAGAACCATTATAGATCCTGCCGGAAAAACACTCATCAAAAAGGTGAATTTTGTCGACGGAGGCCGCAAGGAGCCTGTTGATGTGATCAGGAAAATGGTTCGAATGGGTACCAACATTATTGGCGAGCCGGTTTGCGGGCTCTATCCAGCCGATTTGATTACAAAAATCAGCGGTTACAGTGAGGTTGTGCCTTACACGATTGATCTGGATTTCTGGATACAGATACTGAAACATGGCGACCTTTTTGTTATCGACGAATCATTGTGTGCTTTCCGGATCTCCGATTTTTCCTTGTCGTCAAGGATTGGTGATCTTCGTTATCAGCAGTTTATGGAGTTTATGGAGCAGGCCTCAGCCGATGAAAGCCATGGCGTGACTGATCTCGACCTGTTTATCGGAAAAATCAATTGTGCAGTACAGTCTATGACCAGCCTTATGGGGTTCAAGCTTTTTGCCTCATCAAATTCTGTCGGCAAAGATAAAGAAATGAATAACTTACAGCAGCTTTAGTACTCCATCCAAGGAGAAGGATGCTTGAGAGGAAAAGAGATTTTTTATACAACGCATTAAAAAACATCAGATAATTTTATGCAACTCACGGCAAAGCTTTCGGCAATTCTTCCTGAACAGAGCGGTACAGGAAAAAATGGTGTATGGAAAAAGCAGGATATCATCGTTGAAACCGAGGGACAGTACCCTAAGAAAGTGTGTATTTCTCTCTGGGGCGACAAGTTCGATAAAAATTTGCTGAAGGCGGGATCAAAGCTCAACATTTCGTTTGATATAGAAAGCAGGGAATTCAACGGAAAGTGGTACACTGACGTCAAGGCATGGAAGATTGAAGGAGTCAATCAGCCAGCGACATCCTATTCCGAAGAACCAGGTTCATGGGAGCCGCCAGCTTTTGAGCCTCAGAGCGAGAGCGTCATTGCCAATGATGATTGTCCATTCTGATTTTTTTGCCAGGCATTTTTTTCTTTCCGTATGTACCTCTTTTTTGATACTGAAACTACTGGGTTGCCCAAAAACTGGCGTGCGCCGGTGACCGATGTCGATAACTGGCCAAGGTTGGTGCAGTTGGCATTTTTATACGCGGCTGCTGATGGAAAAATCATATCATCAGGCGACTATATCATCAAACCCGAAGGCTTTGTGATACCCGGAGGCGCTTCTCGAATTCATGGAATTTCAACAGAGAGAGCTCTTGCTGAAGGGAATGTGTTAAAGGATGTTCTTCACTTATTTCAGGAACTTGCCATTGAATCGCAGGTTCTTGTGGCGCACAATCTGAGCTTTGATGAAAAGATTGTTGGCAGCGAATTGATCAGGGCAGGAATGGATAATATTCTGCCGTCCAAAAAGAGGATATGCACGATGGAGAGCAGCACTGATTATTGCGGACTTAAAGGGCCTTATGGCAATAAATGGCCAAAATTGTCAGAACTTCATCAGAAATTGTTTGGCACCGGCTTTGATGAAATGCATAACGCCGCCAACGATATTCAGGCCACAGCGAAATGTTTCTGGGAATTGAAGAGAAGAGGAGTTATCGGATAATAATAACAGGTAACGACCATGCGACTTTTTGAGAAAATTGCGCTTGTTACGGGAGCGGCTGGAGGAATCGGCAGGGCAGTGGCGCTCTGTTTCGCGAAGGAAGGCGCGTCAGTCATTGTCAGTGATATCAATGCTTCAGAATGCGCCGTGACTCTTGAGCTGCTTGAAGGCCAGGGTGGCAGCGGGATGACGGTGCCGGCCGATGTGACGCAGGAGAATGAGATCAAGTCTCTTTATCATCAGATAGCCGATCGGTATGGAAAACTTGATATTGTAGCGAACATTGCAGGGGGAGACGTCGAACCGGCAGCCGATGTCGAGCAGATTGACTACCTGAAAATGAGCACCAATCTCGATCTTAACCTCAAATCCTGCATTATTTCATGCCGTGAAGCAGCAAGGATGATGAAGCCCCAGGGTTCCGGAAAAATTGTCAATATGAGTTCTCTGGTCTATCGGGGAAGTCCGAACCAGTTTTCATACTCTGCCGCCAAAGGAGGTATTTACGCTTTTACCCGCTCGCTTGCCATGTCGCTCGGTCGTTATGGCATAACAGTCAATGCTCTTGCGCCCGCTCTTGTTGAGGTTCCAGCTTTTGTCAATGCTCTTGGCCCTGAACGATGGGAAATGCTTCGCAAAGAGTGCGCCCAGCGTTATCCGCTTGGTCGGGTCGCGACACCCGACGATGTCGCCCGTTGCGCTCTTTTTCTTGCCTCCGATGATGCATCCTTTATTACCGGCCAGATTATTGAGATCTCCGGTGGAGCAAGGCTTTAATGAAGTGTATGGTTCGTGTTCCTTTTGTGATTTTTATATGTATTATCTCTTTATCGAGTCGTTTTCATTAACGTAAATCTGGATTATCATGCAGCCAATTCGCTTCAATAATTATTGTTTTGATCGTATTCACACCTGGATACAGTATGACTTGCGCATTCCGCAGTATGTGGAGGTCGTTATAGAGGTATTTTATCCGGTCAACGGCGACGCTGAGGGTCTTGTGATGTTTAATCACGGATTTATGATTGGCTATGATCTGCTTTATTTTCCCAAAAAAATTGCAAGCACCTTGCTGGATGATAATCCGCTCTTTGCTATAAATCCTTCTTTCTACTATAACTATACATCGGCTATTGTTGAGAAAAACTGGGCGATGGCTTTTGTGGCGACCTCACAAGTACAACCAGGCCTTCCCTGGACAGATATTGGAGGCAATCCGAGAGTTGGTCAGGCGGCCTATGCTGCGGCCTGTTATCTTATCAAGTACGGCGCTACTGACTATTTTTATACAGGCGATGAGCACAATCGTGACACCATTTTCTTTGATGAAGAGGTTGTTAAGCAAGCCCGTTTCATGAAGCCGGGTCACAATAATGTTATTTTTGCCGGTCACTCGGTGGGCGGAGCACATGCCCAGGCTGCGGCGTGCGGATTTCAGACGTTACAGGAGATTGGCGAAAAAACAAATTGTCATTTCAATCCGGTGATGTATGATCGTGAAATTATTCCGATTCGGGCAAAACGGATGGCCCACTGGCAGGAGGAAGATCTTGCAAATCCTGTAGGACTGTTGCAGCTTTCACCTGTCGACCAGAAGGCCCCCATTATTGCTCCCGGTATGGAACCTTATCGTCAGGCGCTTGCCGACAAGCAGATTCCGATCATTATGGTTGTTGGTGATAGCGACAACGCTTGTCTGTCGCAATCCAATCCTGTAGCATGGTCGCCGGATGCTTCAAAAGAGAGTGAGTTTTCACAGCTTGCACCTGCGGGAAGCGATTCCTGGGCAGTTGTTGCCAATGTTGCCAAAGGGAGCCATAGTGGCTACCTGACTGAAGAGAGTGACCTGTGCAGTCTTGCCGATGATGAGGCCAAAAAAGTTGATCCAACGATCTATAACGCTGGTGGAGAAGAAAGCCGCTTTACTGCTGAACTCATCAAACAGTTTATCAGTATTTATTCTGACGGTGGTTTCAAAGGGAACTTCTCAGACTGGATCAACAGCGATTGCATAAAATGGCTGAACCGTAAAAATCCATACGGTTCACTCGATCTTGTGCCTTTCAGCGATGGACGCTATATCGATTATGCCCGCAAGTCATCCTGAAGTTTGCAATAACCGCAGGATTGTTTCTCCCGGAAAATTTGGATTTTTCCGGGAGATTTTTAACCAAAAAGTTTTTATCGGACACCCTCAACGCTGCAAAGGTGTCTTGACGCTCTCCTCTTTGATCACATTTGGCGTACCGACAGCTCCGGTATAAAAGACAACAAGAGTTGCTGGTTCGCTGCCGGAGTTATAACCGTTGTGCAGAGTATTCATCACTTCAAGAATCGCATCTCCCTTCTTGAAGACATACTTGTTGCCATCTTTCAGCTCAACGGTAAGCATACCCTCAAGCATATATGCGTACACAGGTACAGGATGTTTGTGCCAGCCAGTCGAGTTCCCCGGAGCAATACGCACAACAAGAGCAGTTACTTCAGGGTGATCTGTACGAAGATAAGTTAATGGCTGCCCGTTGCTTGATGTTGTTGAGGTAATCAATTTCGTCACCTCGACATTCCGGTACTCTTCAGCGTTTACTGTGCTGCTCAGACATAAAAACAGAAGAACCGCGATAATTCGTTGAGCAATGTTCATGAGATACTATCTGGTTTGTTAACGTTGTATCGTTCCTGTCAAAAATATCATAATTTTCAGAGACTCGGAGATCATAATCCCTGCGAAGAGGCTCAATATTCCATTGTTGATGAAATAGCATTGATTTCCACTGTTGCTCCAGGCATAATAACAAATTCACTCAGCCCGATGTGGTGAGGGTTATTTCCCCAGTCATAAGTATAACCCAGTCTGGTCCACGGATAGCCGTTTGGGCCATAGGATTTCATTTTCAAATCATTGTACCATTGAATATAATCGCTACTCACTATAACGAATTTGTTCGTCGTACGAAATTCGGTTTCAGCCTCACCGTCACTGATTTCCGGATCCGCACTTGGCCTGAAGAGATCACCCGGTTTTACCCACATTTCCACAAACTTCGTTTTTCCGGATTTTGGTGGAAGTCCCAGAAGCTGTTCAAGCCGCAGCGATCTGTTTTCCTTCAGATTTTTACAAAAATTCTTGACTTCAGGTGCAGTGGTTACCCAAATCTCTCTTGAAAGCTGAAGAGACTGGCCGATTTTATTGTCATAACCATCATAATTTGTCCAGGTGACAACCAGGATTTTTGCGTTCTGCGCGTCATCCTTGTTTTTCCATATCAGCGAATAATTTGAGGGGACAATTGCGACAAGATTTTTGGATATCTCTGAAGGATCTGCTTGTTCTGCATCCACCACAGCGCTATGATAAGCCTTTTCAAGGTCAGCTTGATACAGTGTCGGGTTCTGGGCCGCACACGCTGTAAACAGGTACGATACAAGCAGAAAAAGAGAGAACCTCTTTGCATGTAAAAATCGTTTTTTCATCATTATGGATTCATGTTTGGGGATGGTGCATTGCCTATTCATAATGAGTCCAGAGACGAATGATTTTGACGATGCGCTCGGTTTCATAGATCTGATAGACAAGACGATGCTGGATATTCACTCTTCTTGAACAGGCTCCGAAAAGATCACCGACAAGTTTCTCAAAAGGCGGAGGAGTCTGGAACGGATTT
>CAILXE010000268.1 GCA_903838095.1 uncultured Chlorobiaceae bacterium | reverse complement strand
TTCTACAGTTCGAGCATTTGTCAATGTTTTCTTTGCCTTTTCCAAAACGTCCTTACCACTTGCTGGTCGTGCCATATACCCACCTCCTTTTAGGGTATATTATAACACTTTTGTTTTAGAAATGGAATTACTCTGCGAATCAACTGGTTGGAGCGATGGTGGAGCTTGGTATCTTGCAGGAAGAAACCGGATGGCAACGGAACCGGGTTTTTGTTTTTCGCAAGTATCTTGATGTTTTTATTGACAAAAACTAAACAAGCGGGATCTTATTGTGTTTTTTGCCAGCATAAACACAATAAGATTTTTTTTGTTGTGTTTTTCGCGGTAGTAAACACAATAAGATTTTTGGATTGTGCTTTCCATGCTCAATCCGGCTTGCTGAAGAACAAGGCCTATGGTTCTATCCGGCAGTACTCCTGAATTTATTGCCAGCTATTTCTAATTGTTCTTGCAGATATTTAAGCGTTTTGCATTCTATGCTACACTTTATAACTTATCTGCAACAACTGTAACCCTTTTTACCATAAAAGACGGTATTCCAGTTTTTTTCGAGCATCATGGCACAGACAAAAAGTGCAGGGTACCGGTTTCTGACCGAGAAATACAGGATGAGGCACATACCTCACTGGCGATCATCGTTTGTTTCTGATGCCAGGAGGGCGCGCTACTCAGTCACTGAAAATGAGGTGCGTGAAGAGTTCTATCCAGCAAGAAACTGGCCGGGTGAGAGAGCGTGCGACCATCTTGAATTTGCCATCAAATACGACGGGATCAATCTTGCTCTCCTGTGCACACTCTTTTGCCACATTGAGCCACAGGAACTGGCCGATTTTATTCTGGAACACCCCGTCAGCATTTCCCGGCGCAAACTCTGGTTTCTGTACGAATTTCTTACAGGCTCCACTCTCCCCCTGGAGGATGCTGCCAAAGGGAACTACACCCTGCTGCTTGACCCGGAAGAATATTATACGCTGAAAAATGCCATCCGCAGCCCAAGGCAACGGATAATCAACAACCTTACTGGATCAGCGGCCTTCTGTCCTCTCGTCCGCCGAACCGACCGGCTTAAAGAGGTCGAGCATAAAAACTTTACTAAACAGTGCGCTCATCTTCTCAATGCCTATCCTCCTGAGCTTCTGCGTAGAGTGCTTGGCTATCTCTATACCAAAGAAACAAAGTCCTCCTTTGAGATTGAGCATATCAAACCTACTCCTTCGAGAACAGAGAAATTCATCTCACTGCTCACGCTTGCTGAAACAGAGGATTTCTGTGAGAACTCTCGTCTTCTTGAACTGCAGAACATGATTGTCGATTCGCGCTTTGCCGATAGTGACTTTCGCACCATTCAGAATTATGTTGGTCAGACCATTACCTTTCAAAAAGAGATTGTTCATTACGTAAGCCCGAAACCTGAGGATGTTGAGTCCTTGATGAAAGGGCTGGTTGAAGCGCACAAAACAATGGCCAACGGTGATATCCCGGCCATTGTTCATGCCGCAGCAATTGCGTACGGTTTTGTCTTTATCCACCCTTTCACGGATGGAAACGGTCGTATCCACCGTTTTCTGATTCATAACATTCTGGCCCGTCGCGGTTTTACTCCCAATGGGCTGATGATTCCTGTCTCGGCCGCAATGTTGAAAAATCCGGTTGCTTATGACGCATCACTGGAAAATTTTTCAAGGCCTCTGTTAAAGCAGATTGACTACACGCTCAATCATATCGGAGAGATGCAGGTTCAGAATGAAACTGCTCATTGGTATCGCTACATTGATATGACGGCACAAGCCGAGGCGTTGCTTGGTTTTATTTCGGAAACTATCTCAAGAGAACTGGTCGAAGAACTTGACTTTCTTGTCATGTACGATAAAGCCAAAGGCGCCATTCAGGAGATCGTTGACCTGCCAGACCGGCAGATTGATCTCTTTATCAACCTGTGCATTAAAAATAATGGAAAAGTATCTGCACGGAAAAGGGAAAGCCATTTTGCAAAGCTGACAGAGCAGGAAATCGTCGGAATGGAAGATGCGGTACAAACCTCATTTTCAGCAAAACCATGACGTATTTGACAACGCCTGTCGTTATATCCTGCAGGGACGATTGCTGGTGATTATGAAAAAAAAGAGAGGCGCCTGAATGACTATGCCGGAATGGTTCTCACATATTCCCCGTCTTGAGCTGGTGGAACCTTTGTGGTTGTTGCTGTTGCCGGTATTGGCTTTTGGCGTATGGTTCAAGGAGCGGCGGGAGCGTCAGGGAAAAAGTCCTGCGATACTGTTTCCGGGTCTTGAGCGTCTTAAGGCTTCGGGATTTGAGGCTTCTCGGTGGTTGATTGTTTTGCCTCAGTGGTTGCGGTGGGGGGCGCTGGTGCTTTGTGTTTTGGCGCTTTCAGGGCCGCGCCTGCTGTTCCGTCAGTATGAAGCCGAGGCGCGGGGCATTGATGTGATGCTGGCGCTTGATATTTCGGAATCGATGTTGCAGAAGGATTTTGCCGGCAAAAGTCGTCTTGATGCTGCCCGTGAGGTTGCCCGAAATTTTGTGTTGCGTCGATCGAATGACAGGATGGGTCTTGTGGTTTTTCGGGGCAAGGGGTATACGCAATGTCCGCTGACGCTTGATCATGAGGTGCTTGCCATGCTGCTTGATAATCTTTCTCCCAGGATTATTCAGGATGATGGTACGGCTATCGGCACGGCGATTCTTGTTGCGGTCAATCGTCTTAAAGCATCTGAATCGCTGAACAAGATTATTATTCTGGTGACTGATGGTGAAAATAATGCGGGCGAGGTTGGTCCGGCAACGGCAGCCGGGCTTGCTGTGCGGGGCGGGATAAGGATTTATGTGATCAATGCCGGGTTTAAAACTGTGGAAGATCGGCTGGATCGTTCAGGGGAGAGCGGCAGTCATAATGCGGCGAGGGATGAAGAGTCGCTTCGGGGTATTGCCCGCGCAACTGGTGGCGGGTATTTCAGCGTAGAGGACCCGTCGGGATTTGATAAAACCATCAAGAGTATCGATCGGCAGGAGAAGAGCCGTCATGCGGGGGTGGTTATGGAGCATCGTTCGGGCTTGTTTTTTTCTTTGCTGTTTTTGGCGGTTATTTTGCTTTTGCTTGAAGTGGTGTTGTCGAACACTCGATTGTTGAGAATACCGTAGCATGGAGCTTTTGGAATGTTGAGCGAAAGGGAGTGAATTGATGTGTTTTGCCAGGCCTGAAAATATTGTCTATCTGCTGTTGCTGATTCCTCTCATGGTTTTTCTTGGTTATGGGGTCATGCGAGAGTTTCAGGTACGTGAGGCTGTTGTGGCGCCAGCTATGGCTGATGGCATGATGCCCCGTCTCAGACGGCGCATGGTGTTACTGAAAAAAGGGTTGCTTTTTTCGGGTATCGCCTTGTTGCTTGTTGCCATGACGGGTCCCCGTTTTTGCAGTGGGGGGCGACCGGTGCTGCGTAAAGGTGCAGACCTGGTTTTTATGCTTGATGTTTCCCGCAGCATGTTGGCCAGGGATGTGCTTCCCGATCGTCTTGGGCAGGCGAAACAGGAGATCATCAGCATAAGTCATGCGGTCAAAGGTGGGCGGCGTGCCATTCTGCTTTTTGCCGGTGTTCCGTTGGTGCAGTGTCCCCTCACTACTGATAAAGAGGGTTTTGATGCCTTGATGGGCATGGCTTCTCCTGATCTTATTGATGAGCAGGGTACCTCGTTTCGCACTGCATTTGAGCTTGCCGGCACTCTTCTTGAGCCTTCAGCGGAAAATCGGATTCCTCCGGGTATCAGGGGTGAAAAGATTGTGGTGCTGTTGAGTGATGGTGAGGATCATGCCGGTGATCTTCGTCCGGTTGTGCAGCAGTTGAAAAAGGCGGGAGTTCGTCTCTTTGTTATAGGAGTCGGGATGCGCCAGCCGGTTGCGATTCCGTTGGGTGGAGGCGAGTTTAAAAAGGACAAGCTTGGCCAGGTGGTGATGAGCAGTTATCGGCCTGAAATGTTGCAGGCGCTGGCTCATGATGCGGGCGGCTATTATTTCAGAAGCAGAGCTGAACACACTGTTTTTATGGAGGTTTCTGAACGAATTAACCGTATTGCGGCGGGATCCCGCTGGGTGATGGATCCTTCGGGGCACGAATCTCTTTCGCTCGCTTTTCTTGTGGCAGGCTTTGTGTGTCTGCTTGGAGAAACCATGATCGGGCGAGGTTATGCAAGGGGTTGGTAAAGAGCATGTTGTCAGTATCACTTCAAGAAGTGCATTCCCTTTTCTTGCTGAAAAAGTGTTACATTACCTTTGTAATCAAGTAATATCCAGTTCATTTTCAGACGCAAAACAGATATCATTATGGAGCAGCAGAACACGGGGCTAAGAGCTCTTGACTCTATTGAAAGGGCAAAGCTGGGAATCAAGGTTTTCAATATGCCATTTGATGAAGCTGAAGAGGTGATTGATGCCTATGCAAGTCAGGGTGATTATGACCCTGCTTCTGTTGAACTTTTTAAGGAGCAGCTTGATACCCAGCGACACATCCAGGAGAAAAGTGTTGAACTGTTTTCTACTGGCGCCCAGATTCTTCGGTTGGTGATTAATGCGGTATTGAAAAATATGCCATCGCCTCCTGGAGAGACGTCAAAGTCCTGAACTTGAACGTTGTATGCTAAACAACCAGAACCATGCAGTTTGACCCGAACAAATTTACCCTGAAGGCCCAGGAGGCGTTACAGGCTGCGGCGACCCTTGCTGGTAGTCGCCAGCATCAGCAGGTAGAACCGGAACATCTGCTTTTTGCCATGTTTGACGATAAAAGCAGTATTGCCATGCAGATAGCGCAGAAGCTCGAGGCTCCTGCCGAAACGCTTCTTGCGGCGCTTGACCGCGAGATTGACAGGATTCCGAGGGTCACTGGCGCTTCAGCTTCCGGGCAGTATCTGTCGCAGAATCTGGGGAAGGTGTTTGACGTCGCCCTGAAAGAGGCTGAAAATCTGAAGGATGATTATATCAGTTCGGAGCACCTGCTGATAGCTCTCTGCGAATCCGGTGTGACGGTTTCGCGCATGTTACAGGATGCGGGATTCAATCGAAACGCCATTCTCAAGGTACTTACGACCATAAGGGGGACGCAGCGCGTGACCAGTCAGAGCGCCGAGGAGAGTTATAATTCGCTGAAAAAATATTCGCGTAACCTGAACGATCAGGTGCGCAAGGGTAAACTCGATCCGGTTATCGGTCGTGATGAGGAGATTCGCAGGGTGTTGCAGATTCTCAGTCGTCGCACGAAAAATAATCCGGTGCTTATCGGTGAGCCGGGGGTTGGCAAGACAGCCCTGGTTGAGGGTATCGCTCAGCGTATTGTGGCTGGTGATGTGCCTGAAAACCTGAAGAGCAAACAGATTGCTGCGCTCGATATTGCCCAGCTTGTTGCTGGCGCCAAGTTCCGTGGCGAGTTTGAGGAGCGTCTGAAAGCGGTTGTGCGCGAGGTTCAGTCCTCCGATGGTGAGATTATTCTGTTTATCGATGAGCTTCATCTGCTTGTTGGGGCAGGCGCTGCCGAGGGTTCGATGGATGCGGCCAATATTCTCAAACCGGCTCTTGCTCGCGGTGAACTGCGCTGTATCGGCGCCACGACGCTTGATGAGTATCGCAAGCATATTGAAAAGGATGCTGCTCTTGAGCGTCGTTTTCAGACCGTGCTGGTTGATCAGCCGAGTGTTGAGGATACCGTTTCAATTCTGCGCGGGCTTAAGGAAAAATATGAGATTCATCATGGGGTGCGTATCAAGGATGCAGCCCTTGTCGCTGCTGCGGAGCTCTCCAATCGTTACATTGCCGATCGCTTTCTGCCTGACAAGGCGATTGATCTGATCGATGAAGCCTCTTCGCGTCTCAGGCTGGAGATAGACAGCAGTCCTGAAGAGCTTGATCGTATAAACCGCGAAATTCGCCGTCTTGAAATTGAGCGTGAGGCGCTGAAGCGTGAGATAGAAATTGGAGGATAGAGGATGATGTGCAGCCAATAATTGGTTTCTTGCATTGCATCAATTATCTTTTCAGCAGAATTGTTGATAGCGTCTTTATTTTTAAGTTATTCTGGGGGGGGGTATGCCGAAAAAGCACAAGCAGCGCTGTTCAATGGAGAGGGAATAACGCATGGCCATACGGTTTGTTAAACATAATCCGGCTTTTCTTGATTCGGAGCAGCTCATTGAGAATTTTGTGGCGAGGCGGCTTGATCTTGAGGTGATTACCACAATTATCAGCGACAATGTCACTGATGTAAATCCGCATCTGCTTGTTACCGGGCCGAGAGGAAGTGGGAAAACAGTGCTTGTCCGGCGTCTTGCAATAGAAATCGAGCATCGTGAGGAGTTGCGCAATCGGTTTTATCCGCTGATTTTTTCTGAAGAGAGTTATCAGGTCAGCTCAGCCGCTGAGTTCTGGCTTGAGGCGCTTTTTCATCTTGGAAAGCAGACCGGGGATGAAGAGTGGAAGCGGTTATATCTTGAATTCAGTACCGAACAGGATGATCAATTGCTTTCTGAGCGTGCACTCCGGCATCTTCTTGATTTTTCTGATCGTGAGGGAAAAAAGATTCTCTTGATTGTCGAGAATCTTAATATGCTTTTTGGTGCTCTGGCAAGTGAAGAGGAGGGATCTGCTCTTCGCCATGTCTTGAAGAATGAACCCCGCTTACAGCTTCTTGCCACAGCCAATAACCTGTACGAAGGTATAGATCATCCCTCTCCGGGGATGTTTGAAATGTTCAGGATCTATGAACTCAATCCTCTTGATGATGATGAGTGCAATGCGGTATGGGGATTGGTTGCGGGGGAAAAGCTTTCGGCAGAGCAGATCAAACCTGCAAAAATCTTGACGAATGGCAATCCCCGAATGCTCTCTGTTCTTGCCGGATGCTCGGCAAAACGGCCATTTCGGGAGCTTTTTGACACTCTTGTTGAAGCTGTGGACGATCAAACCGATTACTTTAAAAGTTATCTTGATGAAATGGCGCCGATTGAGAGAAAGGTCTATCTGGCGCTGGCCGAACTCTGGAATATTTCATCGGCGCGGGAGATTGCTTGCGCGGCAAGGCTGGATGTCAATAAGACCAGCGCTTATCTGAACAGACTGATAAACCGGGGTGTTATCGGGATTGAAAAACAGGCCAAAAGGAATAAGTTATACGGGGTGACGGAGGGCTTCTATAACATCTATTACCTGATGAGAAGGCATGGCAGTCAGGCAGTTCGTGTCAAGGCTATGGTGCGGTTTATGGTCAGTTTTTATGATCCTCTTTCTTCGACCTCGTTGCCATCCGATCAGTCCCGCGATTGTTTTACCGCTTTTGAAGCCGCTGTCATGAGTGTTCCTGATCGCAAGCTGTTTCAGCAATGTCGCGATCATTTTGCTTCCGCAGAGGAGGTGGTCAAGTCCATTCCTGATCATACTCTGAGTGAAACGATCCTGCCTGATAAGGACAGGGTTGCCTATGGTCATCAGTCTGCTCAAGAGGATGATGTTCAGGGAAAAGTTCTGGAAGAGAGCTTTATGCACGCATTCAAGCTTCTTGACGAGGGAAATTATTCTGAAGCATGTAATGTGTTTGGAGCCATCATAATGGTTCACAAAAATCGCCCTGAAGATGCGGTCGCTGTCAAGGTTGCCGATGCCATGCTTGGCAAAGGGATTGCACTTGGCGGATTGAAACGCATGGAAGAGGCGATAAAGATATTTGACGACTTGATTGCTTTGTACAAGATGCGTTTTGATGCGCGTTTTGTTCAGCCTGTTGTTATGGCCATGTCGAGTAAAGCCGGTATGTTTGGTGAGCTGAGCAGCAGGAATGAGGCGATTCGTCTTTATGAGGAGCTTATTGCCATGTATAAGGAGCGGCCTGAAGTGGAGATTGCTGAACAGGTTGCAAAATCGATGCTCATTAAAGGAGTTACTCTTGGCAACATGAATCGCAGGGAGGAGGAGATTCATACCTGCGATGATCTTGTTGCGGCTTACAAAGGGCGCTCCGAAGTGCAAATTATGGAATATGTTGTCAGCGCTCTGTTTAACAAGGGACTTGTGCTTGGCAGTTTGAATCGGGATGAAGAAGCGATCCTTGCTTATGAGAAGCTTATTGTTGCCTATAAGGATCGTCCTGAAGAGCAGATTGCGGTCAAAGTTGCGAACGCCATGTTCAATAAGGGGGTACTTTATGGTAAACGTGACAGATATCAGGAGGCAGAAGTAGCGTTTATGCAGGCGATGGAATTGAGTCCACAAGGGTCAAGAGCGCAATTGGTGTTGCTTAAACTGCTGATGAAAATGCAGGAAAGGCAACTTGAAGCGCTTGAGCTTGCTGCAAAATATGTCGGTAATGCTTCTCTTGTTGCGAATACCATTGAGGGCGCTATAGCACAGTTTGTGGAGCTGGCAGCATTGGGCTATGCCGGTGAGTCATTGCGTCTTTTGGTTGATTCACCTGCCGAGCAACATCTTGAGCCTCTTGTTGCGGCGTTACGATTGGTTAACGGTGAGGAGGTAAAGAGTGCGATGGATATCCTTGAAGTGGCAAAGGATGTCGTGAAACGGATTGAAGAACGTCAATTGACGATGAATTGAACTTGTTCTCATTAATAAAAAAGGCATTGGTCATGAAGATGATGAAAATTCTGGCTCTTCTGTTTCTGTTTGCGGGAGCCCTTTCTTCTACGGCAACTGCCGGATGGGATCCGGCACATGAGGAACGCGCAAAGGCAGCGGTTGACTATTTCAGAAAAAACGGGCCTGCGCTGGATCGTTTTTTTGAAAAAGCTTATGGTTTTGTTGTTTTTCCGAATGTGTATAAAGGTGGTTTTATGTTGTTTGGCGGTGGGCATGGAAATGGCTATGTCTATGAACAGAATTTCCTTGTCGGGCGTTCATCAATTACTCAATTTAATGTTGGCCCTCAGCTTGGAGGGCAGTCGTTCTCGGAAATTATTTTTTTCAAGGGAAGAGAAGAGCTTGAGAATTTCAAAAAAGGCAACTATGAGTTGAATGCCCAGGTGGTGGCAATTATGGTGACAAGCGGGATGGCAACCAATACTGATTATTCTAACGGAGTGGCTGTTTTTGTTCTTCCGAAGGCAGGCATTATGGCAGAGGCGACGGTTGGAGGGCAGAAGTTCTCTTATAAGCCGTATTGAATGAGGTTTTTAGACGTGTTGAAAAGCTCCGGAAGAGTGACCCTGCGGTTTTTCATTAATGATAATTTTTGCAATGAAGTATGAATTAGTGGTGGGCCTTGAGGTTCATTGTCAGCTTAATACCGAGAGCAAGGCGTTCTGTGGCTGTTCAGCCCGTTTCGGTAAATCAGCCAATACGAACGTGTGTCCGGTTTGTCTTGCTCTTCCCGGAGCTTTGCCGGTACTCAATCGCCGAGTTGTTGAGGATGCGGTAAAGATAGGCCTGGCAATGGGTTGCACCATAGCCGCCCATTCGGTGCTTGCCCGGAAAAACTATTTTTATCCGGATCTTCCGAAAGGATATCAGATTTCGCAGTTTGAAGAGCCGATATGCAGTGACGGAGTTCTTGCGATTGATGCCGGAGAGGGGACCAAGGAGATTCGTCTGATCCGGATTCATATTGAGGAGGATGCCGGTAAATCGATCCATGATATTGGTGAGGAGACTTATATCGATCTTAATCGTAGCGGGGTTCCGCTGCTTGAGATTGTGAGTTATCCAGATATACGTTCAGCAAAAGAGGCCTCTGCCTATCTTCAGAAACTGCGTCAGATTGTCAAGTATCTGGGCATTTCGGATGGCAATATGGAGGAGGGCAGTCTGCGTTGCGATGCGAACGTCTCGCTGCGGCCTGAAGGTGAAACCGAGTATGGCACCCGCACTGAAATCAAGAATATGAACTCCTTCAAGAATGTTGAGAAGGCGATTGAGTATGAGGCTGAACGCCATAGAGAGATTCTGGAAAACGGCGGAGTGATCATTCAGGAGACAAGGCTTTGGGATGCCGACAAGGGTGAGACCCGATCCATGCGGGGCAAGGAGTTTGCTCATGATTATCGTTACTTCCCGGATCCCGATCTGGTTCCGGTCATTGTTGACCAGGAGATGATTGATCGTGTAAGGCTTGAGCTGCCGGAGTTCCCTGAGGTGCGGGCACTTCGTTTTGCCGATGAGTATGGTATTCCGGTGTATGATGCCCGAGTGCTTACTGTTGAGCGGGAAGTGGCTGATTACTTTGAAGAGACGGTCAGGATTTCGGGTGATGCCAAGGCATCGTCGAACTGGGTGATGGGCGAAGTGATGCGTATGCTCAAGGAGAAGTATCTTGATATTGCGGAGTTTTCCATTCTTCCCGAAAGGCTTGGCGGCTTGATCCGTCTTATCGGTGACGGAGTGATCAGCAATACCATTGCCAAGCAGGTATTTGAAGTTATGGTGTCGGAGCCGGGTACAGCAGCGGAGATTGTTGAACGTGACGGGCTGGCACAGGTTTCAGACGCTGGCGCTATTGAAACGGTTGTTCAGGAAATACTTGATGCCAATCCCGGCCAGCTTGCCGCCTATCGTGGCGGAAAAACCAAGCTTCTGGGCTTTTTTGTGGGTCAGTGCATGAGCCGGATGAAAGGCAAGGCCAACCCCCAGATGGTGAATGAGGTGTTGTTGAAGAAGCTTGATGCGTAAATGCTCATTCAGGGTTCGCCTTCGAAAAGATCCTTGGTGCGTGGTGTTTCGGGCAGTGTTTTTGCAAGTTCAGGATTGATGATCTCGATTTTTTTTCGTGCCTCCTGAAGTCGTTTTTTACAGGTTTCGGCAATGGTCAGGCCCTCTTCATAAAGGCTTATCGAGTTCTCAAGTCCTGTTTCGGGATTTTCAATATTGCGGGTTATATCTTCAAGCCGCACAATCAGCTCTTCGATTGATGGTTTTCCGGAGTGAGGTGCTGCCATAATTTTTCAGAAGTTTTGTTCGTTGTTATTATTTAAGGTAGGTAAAGAGAGTGGTTATTCAAAAGGCAGGTGTGTGAGTGAAGTTTGTTGATAGTGCGTCTATTTTTGTTCAGGCTGGTGACGGCGGCAAGGGGTGTGTGAGTTTTCGCAGAGAGAAGTTTGTGCCCAAAGGCGGGCCTGATGGTGGCGATGGAGGTCGTGGAGGACATGTATGGCTGAGAACCAACCGTCAGTTGACGACTCTTCTCGATTTCAAGTATAAAAATAAGTACATAGCGGTTCGTGGCGTGCATGGGCAGGGAGCGCGCAAAACGGGAAAAGACGGGGGCGATATTGTTATTGATGTGCCGTGTGGCACCATCGTCCGAAATGCTGAAACCCATGAAATTATTGCCGATTTAACCGGAGAGGAGCAGGAGCTGTTGATTGCCAGAGGTGGCAAGGGAGGGCGCGGCAACCAGCATTTTGCGACGCCGACCCGTCAGGCTCCACGTTATGCTGAACCAGGCCAGAAAGGTGAAGCGCTTTTGCTTGATATGGAGCTGAAGCTTATGGCTGATGTGGGTCTTGTCGGGTTTCCAAACGCCGGAAAGTCAACCCTCATTTCGGTCATCAGCGCAGCCAAACCAAAGATTGCGGATTATCCTTTTACCACGTTGGTGCCGAATCTTGGCATTGTGCGTTATGAGGATTACAAATCGTTTGTGATGGCCGATATTCCAGGAATTATTGAGGGAGCAGCAGAGGGCAAGGGGCTTGGGTTGCAGTTTCTCCGTCATATTGAGCGTTCGAAAATTCTTGCGGTTCTCATTGCGGCTGATTCGCCCGATATTGCTGATGAGTACCGGACTCTTCTCGAGGAGCTTGAAAAATTTGACAAGGGGTTGTTGGAGAAGCCTCGTTTGGTGGTTGTGACTAAAATGGATATCGCTGATGAGGATCTTGAGATTCCTGCTCTTGACGAAGCAATAAAAGTGCTGTCGATTTCAGCCGTTTCCGGGCAGGGATTGAAGGAACTCAAGGATGAACTTTGGCGGGAGGTGTCAGGACGGATCAGGGCGGCAGAACCTTTGGATGAGGGACTCGGGTAACTATGCAGCAGGCTGAACTTTTTGTCAGGTATGCGCGACTTGCTGATGCAGGCGCTATTGCTGCCATTACTCAAGAGTATGCGCGTCAGGGAATCATGCTGGAGCGTTCGAATGATAATATTGTTGAGAATATTCGTAATTTTTTTGTTGCTGAATATAACGGTGAGGTGATCGGATGCTGTGCTGTGGCCTTCTATACTCAAAAGTTGGCTGAAATCCGTTCTTTAGCAGTGTTTAACCGCTACAAAATGAAGGGTATAGGGCGGTTGCTGGTTGAAAAAGCTGAGTCCGTTTTACGAGAGGAGGGAGTCAGGGAGGTTTTTGTTCTGACGCTCAGTCGTGAGTTTTTCAGCCGCGTCGGGTACAGTGAAATCCGGAAAGAGTATTTTCCGCAAAAGATATGGAAGGATTGTACTCATTGTCCTAAGCTTATGGCTTGTGATGAGATTGCAATGGTGAAGACATTGTAAATTTTTCAAAAGGGGGCCGCAACGTCGTGATTGTCAAGGAAGTTACCGTTAAAAACAAGGCGGGTCTGCATACCAGACCTGCTGCCGCAGTTGTCAAACTTGCATCCCGTTTCAAATCGGATTTTTACATTGAAATGCAGGGTGTTGAAATTAATGCCAAGTCCATTATTGGCGTCATGAGTCTTGCCGCTCCGAAAGGCACCAAATTGAGGCTTAAGCTTGATGGCGAGGATGCTCTTGAGGCGGCCCGCCAGTTGGAAGAGTTTTTTGATCAGGGTTTTGGGGAAGTATAGCATTGCGTATAGCTTTTATATCTCCTTTTTCCCCCTTGAAGGGAGGTATAGCCCGTTTCAGCGGACTTCTGGAGACGGCATTTCGCAAGTGTGGTCATAAGGTATTCCTTGTTCCTTTCAGAGCGCTTTATCCAAATTTTATAACGAAAGACAGTTTTGATGCCTCTTTGCCTGAAAATGCGCAACTGGTGCTCTACAATCCTTTGTCATGGTTTGGAGCAATTCGGCGGATAAAGTCACAGCGTCCTGATATTCTGCTGCTTGCCTATTGGACTGGTTTGCTCGCTCCCCTCTGTTTTGTGTTGCGTCGCTTTACCGGCATTCGTACAGTGGTGCTCCTGCACAACATCTCTTCTCACGAATCTTTTTTTTTTGAACCATTCATGCAGAGACTGCTTGCCGCTTCTGCTGATGGATTGTTGACTCTTTCCGGCGCGGTGTCGCAAGAGGTGAACGCCGCCATGCCGGGCATTCCCATGTTGACTCTTTTTCATCCGGCCTATGAACCAGAGGTGGATGCGCCTTCTGCTGTTTGTGCCCGACGGGAGCTTCATCTTGAGGCATACGCTCCGGTGCTGCTTTTTTTCGGGTATGTTCGGCCTTACAAGGGGCTTGAGACGATGCTTCGCGCCATGCCTGCGATTCTGCAGAGGGCGCCTGAGCTTCGGCTGGTTGTTGTCGGCCATTTTTATGAGGATATTTTCAGGTATCGCGAGCTTGTTGAGCAACTCGGTCTTGGAGGACATGTCGATCTCTATCCGGGTTATGTTGCTCCAGAGCGGACAGCGCTTTATTTTGCGGCGGCGGATGCTGTTGTGCTTCCGTACCAAAGCGCGACACAGTCGGGGGTAGTGCAGCTTGCTTACAGTCACGGTGTGCCGGTTATTGTTACTCCAGTGGGCGGTTTGCCTGAAATGGTGCGTCACGGCCAGACCGGCTGGATTGCCAGCGACACATCCTCTGATGGAATTGCAGCAGCAGTTGGGGAGTTTCTCGACAGTCAGGATCGGCTCAATGCGATGCGTTCGGATATTGAAACTTTTTGCCGTGAGTTTTCGTGGGAGAGTTTTGCTGCATCGGCCGGAAGCTTTTTTGAAGCAATAGCAGCGGGGAGGAGATGAGATGGAGTCGCTGACCTGTATCGTCGTGCTGAACTGGAATGGCGCTGAGGAGACGATTGCCTGTCTGGAGTCGCTTGTCTGCCTGGAGTCAAGGGCCAACCTGGAGCCGATCGCTCCCGTTGTGGTCAAGGGATACAAGCTGCTGGTTGTTGATAATGGATCAACCGATAATTCTCCTGAAAAGATACGGAAGGCATTTCCTGCTGTAGAGCTGCTTTGTCTGCCCGTCAATCTTGGCTATGCTGGAGGGAATAATGCCGGATTCAGGCGCGTCAAGGAGTTACAGGCGGAGTTCGTCATTTTTTTGAACAACGACACCATTGTTGATCCCGGTTTTTCTGCTCCGCTTGTTGAAACGCTGCGTCTTCAGCCGTTGGCGGGCATCGCGGTGCCGAAAATATTGTACATGGATCGACCGGATATGCTCTGGTATGCCGGTGGA
>CAILXE010000267.1 GCA_903838095.1 uncultured Chlorobiaceae bacterium | reverse complement strand
GCCGAGCGTGCTCTCAATGCTGTACTCAATGTTGTGACAACATCATTGAAAGCCGGGCAGGATGTCGCTCTCGTCGGTTTCGGGACGTTTACTGTTGGTGACAGAGCTGAAAGACAAGGGCGAAATCCCCAGACAGGTGAGGCTATTACCATATCCGCTAAAAAAGTTGTAAAGTTCAAACCCGGAAAAGCACTCAAGGACGAGGTTTGTGGCTGATGTTGATGTTTTTGTCTCTGCTTTTTTCAGCCCATCTTGAGCTACTGCCTGATGGGCTTTTTTTATCATTTATTTCAGCATAATGTCAACTAAGGTTATTCTTGATTTTGAAAAGCCACTCTATGAGCTGCAAGCCAAGCTCGAAGAAATGCGACAGTGCCTCCGGAGTAGTGCGAGAGATCAGACCCAGTCACAGACTGAGGTCCTTAATCGCGACATCGAGGCATTTGAACTGAAAATTGACGCACTCCGTCGTTCGATCTATAAAAATCTTACTCGCTGGCAGAAGGTTCAGCTCGCCCGCCATCCCGAAAGACCCTATACGCTTGATTATATATATATGATGACGAAAGACTTTGCTGAACTTGCCGGTGACAGGCATTTCAGCGATGATAAAGCTATTGTCGGAGGTTTTGCACTTCTTGAAGAGCGTTCATCAGGTTTTTCGCAATCAGTCATGATTATCGGTCATCAAAAAGGCCGTGATACCAAGTCCAATCTCTACAGGAATTTTGGTATGGCTCAGCCTGAAGGTTACCGCAAGGCGCTTCGTTTGATGAAACTGGCCGAGAAGTTTCGTAAACCGGTCATTACCTTGATTGATACCCCGGGAGCGTTTCCCGGCATCGAAGCCGAGGAGCGCGGCCAGGCAGAGGCCATTGCACGCAATCTGTTTGAAATGGCAAAGTTGACTGTTCCTGTGATCTGTGTTATTATAGGTGAAGGCGCCAGTGGCGGAGCAATCGGGATTGGAGTCGGCGATCGCATTCTTATGGCTGAAAATAGCTGGTATTCAGTGATCTCGCCCGAAAGCTGCTCTTCGATTCTGTGGAGAAGCTGGAACTATAAAGAGCAGGCGGCAGAAGCTTTGCAGCTTACCGCGCCGGATCTTCTCGAACAGGGTATTATTGACCGCATCATTCCTGAACCTGTTGGCGGAGCCCATACGGATCCTGAGGCTATGGCCGCAACCTTGAAAAGTATTCTTGTTGAGGAGCTCAAAGAGCTGCTGACCAGAGATTCCGCACTGCTTGTCCATGACCGGATCGAAAAGTTTTCATCAATGGGTGTCTGGAAAGAAGAGGTATAAAAAAACATAAGCAAAAAGCCTGCATGTATTAAGTGCAGGCTTTTTGTTCTAACATCTTTTCCTGTTACTTGATTTCGTAAGATTGATCACCTTTGAGCAGTTGTTCAAGGGTGCCAACTCCATCTTTCTGGGCATCATTGATTTGTGCGATCAGAGCGTCTTCGTACGTTATCCGTGTTTTGGCATAAAAGACACCGAAAGGCCGAGGAAGAGGCTCTTCCAATTCAGAATGATCGTCAGCAAAATGAGCAAGAATGGATGCTTTGTTGATATCGGCTTCATCATGAATCCAGAGGTCACTGGTTGAAATTCCATCCTTGTCGAGATCAACAACAACGGGCTGGAATCCGTCAAGCAGAATACCCCGTTTTCCTCTTG
>CAILXE010000266.1 GCA_903838095.1 uncultured Chlorobiaceae bacterium | reverse complement strand
ACTGACTGTAAAAAAACATTTAAACAGAATAATCAAAATGATTTCTTTTTAATCTCTGCCAATAATAACCTCGTTGCCAAGCTCATTGCGATCACCAGCTTTGAGAGGAAAATGGCTTGAAAGAATATCAGCACACCGGTCAACTGCGGCAACAATGGCTTGCGCCTGTGCTTTGGCGCGAATACCTGCTGTGATGATTTTAACAATCTCCTGCCAGACATCCTGATCAACTTTTTCGTTAATGCCTCTGTCGGCGACCACACGAACTTTACGCTCGAACAGTGAAATGTAGATGAGAATACCGGTGTGGTCAGTGGTATTATTGATATTTCTGCGGTAAAAAGAGTGAATAGCCGCCTCTTCAACCTCCTCCTTCATGTCGGAGTCTTTAACAAACAAACGCTTAAGGAGAGTGGTGCGCTTGATCAGTTCGTGGATGAGGATGAACGAGAGACTGAATACGGCTGGAAAGAACCAGATCATCTCCTTTCCGATAAATTGCTCTATCTCGACAAATAAAGTCGCGGCCATGGCAATAAGCATCGCCAGAAGCAAACTACCGAGCATAGATGCAAGAGGATAGTGGTAACTTGCAGGCACCACCATGACAACAATTTCTCCAGAGGTACGCTTTTCAGCCTCCGCGATATGCGACTCTATATGAAGCCGCCCTTCAGCGGTAAGAAATTTTTCTGCCGGATCACTCATTTTCAGTTTTTTTATGTGGCATTTACCAATCCCCTGATGCTCCGCCGCCGCCAAAACCACCGCCGCCGCCACCGAAGCCTCCTCCTCCACCGCCACCGAAACTGCCGCCACCACCATAAAATCCGCCACCAAGACCACCAGTCATCATTCCTCCGCCTCTGTGTCCCCGGAAAATCTGGCTCATAAAATAGAACAGCAACAGAATAATGGTCAGCAGAGGAAAAGAAGGCTTACTGCTTCTTTTCGCCTGGGGCTTGGCCTTATACTCGCCATGCACCACCGAAATGAGCACATCAACAGCTCGGGAAAATCCGGCATCAAATTGACCTGCCTTGAATGCTGGTGAAATTTCATCGCGAATAATTCGCCCTGAAAGAAGATCGGTAAGCTTTCCTTCCAGCCCATATCCTGCCTCAATGCGCACCTTGTGGTCATCCCTTGAAACAATAAGCAGCACACCGTTATCGGAACCTTTGTGGCCAATCTTCCACGCCTCGGCAACCCGTATCGAAAAATCTTCGATCGGGTCACCCTCAAGCGAAGGAACGGTAAGTATCACGATCTGTGTTGACTCAGCAGTTTCAAGCTGCGCAAGTTTTGCATCAATATCTGCCTTTACTTGAGGCGATATCATAGCAGCATAATCGTTCACCCGTCCTGTCAGAGCTGGCACAGGGATTGCTTTCAGGTTACTGAACGACACAACCTGCATAAGCATAAAGAGCAACAGGTAAGCCCCCGACCTATGCTTCATGAACCGATACATGCGAGCCAGTATCATCAGAATTTAACCGTTGGCACAACTTTGGCGGCTTCATCAGCCTTGAAATACTCTTTGGCTTTCAGTTTAAGCAACAGAGAGTTGGTCATGGAATTCGGAAACTTCCTGATTGAGAAGTTGAAGGTTTCAACAGCCCCGTTATAACGCTGACGGGCGACACTGATACGGTTCTCAGTTCCCTCAAGCTGATTCTGCAAGTCGAGGAAGTTCTGGTTTGCCTTGAGTTCAGGATAACGCTCTACAGCCACCATCAGGCGCGACAGGCTTGAGGTCAGTCCGCCTTGAGCTTCGCGAAACTTTGCCATGGCCGCCGGATCACTGAGCATTGCGGGCGTAAGCTGAATTGAGGTGGCTTTGGCCCTTGCTTCGACAACCGCCGTCAACGTCTCCTTTTCAAAGTTTGCAGCACCCTTGACCGTTGCTACAAGATTCGGCACAAGATCGGCCCTGCGCTGCAATTGGGATTCAAGATCTCCCCATGACCGGTTGACGGTCTCTTCATTCTGCTGGATGCTGTTGTATCCACAGCCATACATCGTGCTGAAAAAAAGAAAAAAAGCAATAATCCTCGCCATTGAATATTTCATAATTGTCTCCTTGCTGTTGGGTTATACCTAATCATTCTAAATAAACACATTTTTTCCCATGGGTGACACCTGTCTACCTGTATCACGCTCATGCGAAGCTGGACAGAAACATGTACGAAAGCACATATTTCAACATGACGCTCCTGCTGAGCTGGAGGCAACACCGGATAATAACAATCATTTGCCCATGGTTTACAGACGTCTCAGCTTATCAGCCGTTCGACGGTAAAAATGCCCTGCACTTTTTTCAGTTTCTCCATCAGAGTATTAAGTTTTTCGGCATTTCGAACATAAATCATCATAGTGCCAACAAACATACCATCGTGGGCGTTCAGTGAAATCGTACGAATATTGGTATCAAATTTGGAAATAACTGTTGTAAGTTGATTCATGATCCCCAAACGGTCTTCCCCAACGATCTTGATTCCCGCAAGAAAATCGGTCTCGACTTTCCGGTTCCAGGAAACCAATACAATACGCTCACTTTTCAGGAGATTATCGTTACTGACGTTCACACAATTTTTACGATGAATCTTGACTCCATCAGCAGTGACAAAGCCAATCACATCATCACCGGGAACTGGCTGGCAACAGTTCGCATAGGCATACGCGATATTGTTCATACCGGCAATAACTACCTCATCCTTCTTTGAAGGCAAACCCTCTTCCTGTTCATGTCGGGCTTTCTGGAGATAATCCTCAACCTCGCGCGCTTCATCATTAAAGGTTTTTGCTGCCGGTTCCTCCTTCCGGGAACTGTTCGCCCTTTCAATAACCTCTTCGCCATTGATCTGCTGACTGGCAAGAGCGCTGAAAAAATCAGCAGGGGTTTTGAGGCCGTATCCTTTTACATACTGGATAATATCATTGTCCGACAGCAGTTTTTTTGTGCCGGAAACCATCTTCTCCCACATCCCGCGTCCTTTCTCAATTTGGAGGCGCCGGTCTTCATTAATGGCAGAGCGGATTTTCAGCTTGGCTCGCTGGGTTACGACCACTTTAAGCCAGTCAGATTTTGGCTTCTGGTTTTTCGACGTAATGATCTCAACCCGGTCGCCGGATTTAAGCTGCGCGTTCAGACGAACAATTTTCCCGTTCACTTTGGCGCCAATACAGCCGTTGCCGATTTCAGTATGGATGGCATAGGCGAAATCTATCGGAGTGGCAGCGGCAGGCATGGTCTTCATATCGCCTTTCGGAGTAAAGACGTAGATCTCATCGTGATAGAGATTGAGCTTGAAGCCCTCCATAAAAGAGGCCGCTGAATCAGCATCCTTGATCAGCTCCCGGGCCCAGCGAAGAAATGAATCAATGTTGACATCATCCCTTGATATCTTTTCTTTGTACCGCCAATGAGCCGCGACACCAAGTTCTGCAAATTCATGCATGCGCTGCGTCCGAATCTGCAGTTCAACCATGTGCCCTTTCGGACCTATAATTGCCGAATGAAGAGACTGATACCCGTTGTGCTTTGGCACTGAAATATAATCTTTGAAGTACTGCGGAACAGGAGGATATTGCTGAGTGATAAAGCCGTAAATCGAAAAACAGTCAGCAATACGCTCCGTATCGACAATCACCCTTATTCCATAAAGATCATGAATATCCTCAAAGGTTTTATTCTTGTTGCGCATCTTGTTATAGATCGAAAAAAGATGCTTTGCCCGTCCATTTACCTCCACCTTGAACCCCTGCTGTGCAAGATCGGCTTTTATGGGAGTAATCATTTTGGCAAGATAATTAACCCTGTCTCCCCTGCTCATACGAATTTTCTGTTCGAGAAAAGCGAACATCTCCGGATCAATGAACTTGAGTGCAAGATTCTCAAACTCAACTTTCATTTTCCCAAGACCAAAACGGTGCGCAAGAGGAGCGTAGATATCGCGGGTTTCAAGAGCTATCTTAAGACGCCGATGCTCCGGAAGTGATTCCAGGGTCCTCATGTTGTGCAGACGGTCACAAAACTTGATGAGAATCACCCTGATATCCTTGACCATCGAGAGCAGCATCTTGCGAAATCCTTCCGCCTGGGTAGTCTCCCGGTTGATCATGATACCGGAAATCTTGGTAAGACCCTCCACAATTTCAGCAACCTCAACACCCAGTTCGGCAACAATATCTTCGTAAGTATAGCCACTGTCCTCAATAACATCGTGCAGAAGAGCGGCCGCGACTGAAACACCATCAAGCGGAAGTTCAGTAAGCAAAATAGTGGCAACTTCAACCGGATGAAAGAAAAACGGCTCCCCCGAAGCCCTTTTTTCTCCCTCATGTGCCCGGTAGCACATAAAAAACGCCCGCTGAATCAGTGATTCATCAAAATTTTTGAGATTTTTGCGAGACAGCACAAGTATCTCATGGAGTTTATTGTAATGCTCTTTCCCTATCTGTGCTATCATTGCGGACGAACTGTAGTGATTGGCATTTCAAAAAAGGACAGAATATGGTTCGCTCTTGTTCTCATCAACATACAAAAAAGCCTGCACATGGACGCAAAAAAAGGCGGGAGACGCTTTGGAATCCAATGGCTTATGACGGCTATACCGGTTTGCACACAGCAGACACTGACGGACTTATTTATCATTTTATTTATAGGATTAACGTTTTTTTTTATAAAATTCTGTCATAAAGCGGCTGTAAGGATAATAAGTAAGGAGAGCGATTTTGCTTGAGCGAAGCATCGATGCATTCTCAACGTTTGCGAAAAGCACAGAACGATCTCGGTACTCCTGATTACTGACCGTAATTTATCGCAATGAAATAATAAAGGAAAACATGAATAAAATATTTGATGCCGTAAGACTCTTCAGGATTGCCGTACTATCATGCTTGTTTATGAGTCTGTCAGGAATGGCTGATGCCAACAACTTTTATGCAGCGTATAACGGTGCCCAACAGGGAGTGACTGTACGTTCTTTAAATCTTCAACAGGTATCATTTTTTGCAACACCACACCCTGTCAATGCCGTTGCCGCAGGCCCAAATAATGATTTATATGTAACTTATAAGAATCATATTTATAACTACACAGTTAGTGGCGCTCTGATAAAGGATATGGCGTTTCCTGATTCAGGCATCAACTACACCGATATTTCAGTACGTGGCAACCGTGTTTATGTATCTTATAATGGCTCTCAAAAAGGTGTTACTATCCGCGATCTTGCACTAAATCAACTCTTTTATTTTGCCACACCCTTTAGTATAAAAGGTATTGCGGCGGGAACAGATAATGATATTTATCTGGCTGCCGGTAATGGATTGTACCGTTATGGAACAAACGGCATCCTTCTGAAAAGCATGATATTTCCTGATAAAGGAATCGACTATACCGATGTAACGATTACTTGTGGCAGATTATTGGCATCCTACTCTGGTTCACAACGTGGTGTGACAATCAGAGATTTAACCACATTGAACCAGTACTCATTTTTCGCCACATCATTTGATATAGCAGGACTTGTGGCCGGTACCGATAATGATGTGTATGTAAGCTCGTCCAATCATCTGTACAATTTAACCCTGACAGGAATTCAAAAACAAGCATTTACATGGCCTCAAACGAATCTTTCTTATGATGATGTAAATCGTTAATCATACGTTTTTTTATCACCACCAAGCCGCAGCCGCTCCAGTGCCTGTTCGAGTTTGCTGATCTCATCACGCAGATAAGCTGCTTTTTCATACTCCATCTGGACGGCTGCTTCCTGCATTTCAAGCCGGAGCTCTGCGGCCATAGTATATCCCTGCTCTGGCGTCAAAGTGTCGACAAGAGCTGAAAAGACGCGCTCCGGTTTGACTTCAAGCCCAAAACGTCTTCTCCTGTAGCGCTCTTCAGCATCGGCCACTCCTGTGGTATCAAGGATTTGATCAACAGATTTAATGATTGAACGAGGAGTTATACCATGCTCTTCATTGTATCGCTGCTGAATAGTCCGACGCCTTGCGGTTTCATCAAGCACTTCCCGAATTGAACGGGTGATCACATCGGCATAAAGAACGACAAAACCATCAAGATTTCGGGCAGCCCTGCCGGCAATCTGCATCAGCGAACGGGTATTGCGCAAAATGCCCTCTTTATCGGCGTCAAGAATCGCCACCAGAGATACTTCTGGCAGATCAAGCCCTTCGCGCAACAGGTTGACTCCGACCAGCACATCAATATCTCCCGTCCTGAGTTCTCTGAGAATCTGGATTCGCTCCAGACTCTTGATCTCTGAATGAAGGTAGCGTGAACGAATACCAGCCTTTCTGAAAAAGTCGTGCAGATCCTCCGACATGCGTTTGGTCAAGGTCATCACCAGTACTTTGTGCCCTTTACCGGTATGAATCCGAATTTCAGCCATGAGGTTGTCGATCTGTCCATTAACCGGACGAACCTCCACCGGTGGGTCAAGAAGGCCTGTAGGGCGAACAAGCAGCTCAACAACCTCGCCACCGGAACGGAACAGCTCATGGTCACCGGGAGTGGCACTGACACAGATAACCTGCTGTACCATCTCTTCAAACTCCTCAAATCGGAGTGGTCGGTTGTCGAGCGCTGAAGGAAGTCTGAAGCCATGTTCGACCAGAATAGTTTTGCGTGAACGGTCTCCTCCATACATACCGCGTATCTGAGGCAATGTCACATGCGATTCATCAACGACAACAAGATAGTCCTGTGGAAAATAGTCAAGAAGACAGCAGGGACGCTCACCGGCTGGACGTCCTGAAAGATGGCGTGAGTAATTCTCAATGCCGGAACAGTAGCCAAGTTCCTTCATCATCTCAAGATCGTAACGGGTGCGCTCTTCTATGCGTCGAGCTTCGAGCAACCGGTTTTCCGAGCGAAAAAAGTTCAATCGTTCGGCAAGCTCGTTTTCAATGGAAAGCATGGCGACCTTAAGCTTCTCCTCGTCAGCAACAAACTGGCGGGCCGGATAAATAAAGGCATAGTCATCAGTACCGAGAACCTCACCGCTGTAAATATCAAAAGTCTGAATACTTTCAATCTCCGATCCGAAAAACTCAATGCGGAGGGCGAGTTCTTCATGAGCGGGAACAAGATCGATAATATCACCTCTTACCCGAAACTTGCCTGATGTCGGCTGAATATCATCACGAATGTAATGAAGGGCAACCAGCTCCCTGAGAAAAAGATCGCGATCTTTTTCCATACCGGAACGCAGTTCGATAATCTGTGCTTTCCAGTCTTCAGGAGAGCCAAGACCATAAATACAACTGACCGAACTCACCACAATCACATCCTTCCTGCCACTCAGCAATGCGCTGGTGGCCTTGAGGCGAAGCCGCTCAATTTCATCATTGATACGAAGGTCTTTGGCGATATATTTGTCAAGCGAAGGGAGATATGCCTCCGGCTGGTAAAAATCGTAATAGCTGATAAAGTACTCAACCGCATTATCAGGGAAAAACTGCTTGAGCTCCCCGTAAAGCTGCGCCGCAAGCGTCTTGTTATGACTCATCACCAGCACAGGCTTGTTGACCTGGGTGATAACGTTGGAGATGGTAAAGGTTTTTCCGGAACCAGTCACTCCCAGCAGTGTCTGGTAGGGATTTCCCGACATCACTCCCTCACAAAGCGCTTCAATGGCTTTCGGTTGATCACCCGCCGGACTGTAAGGACTGACAAGCCTGTATGTTCCGCCTGTGCCTTCTGCCATAAATAACGCCCCCTCTTGATGTTTTTCTGTTTTCCGTTCACCCGCTGGCGCCCTGTGCCCAATATGACAACCTTTGCAAAGAAAAACCGCTCATAAAGGGCCTCTACGACACAAGAATAAGAATCGCCATCTATACAGTACTCCAGAAGAACTATTAATCCGCATTGTTAGTTCTTCCCCTGGAATATAGTTAATATTAGAGCTTGCTGGCTATAGCCCGGCAAGAGCCTCAGGGAAAATCAAAGGGCAGAAACTTACTGCACATTTATTTTCAAAAAGGTTCTTGATCTGGTTGCAATTATGTGCTTTTAATCCCATTATTATCTTTTTTTCGATGCCGGAGCATTTTCAGCCAAGTATGAACCGCAGTATTCCAATGCTCATCATCGGAATACTTTTTTTGCATTTAACTTCCTGTTCGCCCATTATGCATAAGAACGACTCCATGCCATACACATACACAACGCTTCCCGGAGACTCCCTCCACACAAGAATTTATACCCTCAAGAATGGGCTGACAGTCTTTATGAGCCCCTATCATGATGAGCCGAGAATTTATACCTCTATTGCCGTCAGGGCAGGGAGCAAAAATGATCCCGCAGAGACAACCGGTCTGGCACACTATCTGGAACACATGCTCTTCAAGGGAACTGATTCCCTTGGTTCTCTTGACTATGAAAAGGAGCACGTGGCTCTTGAAAAGATTACCGAACTGTATGAAGAGTACCGTTCCACAGCCAACATTGAAAAACGGGCAGCTATTTACAAGAAAATTGATTCACTCTCAAACACCGCCGCCGGTTATACCGTCCCCAATGAGTATGACAAGCTGCTCAGCTCTATCGGCGCCCAGGGAACAAACGCCTACACCTGGGTCGAACAGACTGTTTATGTCAACGATATTCCATCCAACAAATTTGACCAGTGGCTGACCATTGAAGCGGAACGATTCCGCAATCCTGTCATGCGACTTTTTCATATGGAACTTGAAACGGTGTATGAAGAGAAAAACATGAACATGGACAGCGACAGTCGGAAAATATGGGAAAAACTTTTTGAAGGACTTTTTAAAAAACACACCTATGGTACGCAGACCACCATCGGCAAGGCCGAGCATCTGAAAAATCCCTCAATCAAGAATGTGGTCGATTACTACCATACCTACTATGTGCCGAACAATATGGCTCTCTGTATTGCCGGAGATTTTGATCCTGATGTAACCATCAAAATAATTGATCAAAAATTTTCGGTGCTTCAGCCCAAAAAGGTGCCGATTTTTGTCCCGGGTGTCGAAGAGGAAGTCACAAAACCCTCGGTCATAAGAATCAAGGGGCCTGAATCTGAAGAACTGGTCATTGGATTCCGGTTCAATGGAATAAATAGCTCTGACGCAGACTACCTGACCCTGATTGACAAAATCCTCTTCAATCAAACAGCAGGCCTGATTGACCTGAACCTGAACCAGCAACAGAAAGTGCTTGATGCCGGTTCAATGCTCGTGATGATGAAAGATTACTCCACCCATATTCTGAGTGGAAAACCAAGGGAAGGCCAGAGCCTTGAAGAGGTAAAGGTAAAACTGCTCAATCAACTTGAACTGCTCAAAGAGGGCAAGTTCCCTGACTGGCTTCTGGAAGCAGCAATCAATGACCTGAAAATAGAGCAGCTCAAACTGTATGAAACAAATCGTGGACGGGTTGAGGCTTATGTCGATGCCTTTGTCTGGGAAATGCCATGGCAGCAACATGTCAGCCAGATTGAGCGTCTCCAGAAAATCACAAAACAGGACCTTGTTGCTTTTGCCCAGAAACATTATCACTCGAATTACGTTGCCGTATACAAAGAGCACGGCACTCCGGAAAGTGAAGCGAAAATCCAGAAGCCGCCGATTACCCCGATCAAGGTAAACCGCGACACCTCGTCACATTTTGCTGAAAAACTGCTGGCACTGAAATCTGAAAAAACCAGGCCTGCTTTTATTGACTATAAAAAAGATATCGGTTTTTTTGATGT
>CAILXE010000265.1 GCA_903838095.1 uncultured Chlorobiaceae bacterium | reverse complement strand
CACATCCCCCTTTCGTTCCAACGATTAACAGCCGTGCAGTATAAATATCGGCTAACGCGTCGTTAGAGCGTACACGATGCGCAAAAAGCACGCATCGCGACGCTCAACTCCACGTTAGGCGTTCATGCACCCCGTCTAGCTTAATTTAAATCAACTGGGTGTGGAGAAATTGAAATGAAGAAGATTGTCATGCTTATATTGCTTATCGGATTAACTGGCTTGTCAAATGTATATGCTTGTGGTGTCCAAGGTACCGCAGTAAATTCAGATGGCTCTAAAATCGATGGCTCAGGCGTAGTGAGTACCAGTTGGAACAGCGAAAAAGCATATCCTAAAAATGGGACTTACAGTTTGGATTTAGGCTCATCAGTATGTGGCGAAAAAATCACGGTCTATCTCGATGGTAATGATGGTCATGAAGTTCGGGTTGATGGTTTTGCAACTGTCAATTTTGCACGTCGTTAAGCTGTTAATCAAAAACATATTAACCATGCTAATTGCTTATAGCGTGATTTTTATCGTAAAAAACAAGATGAATGGAGAATTAAATGTACAAACAATATTTTTGTAAGCTACCTAAATTTCCTAATAGATTGGAATGGAAATGCAAATGTGGAAACACCGTTCCTGATGATAGAAATTTTTGTGTTCAATGTGACCGCGAACGTCCACTTGGAGCTTAACCAGCGTGGTAGGTTAGGGTGAGCGCGTAGGCAAGGGTGAGCTTGCGAACCCCAGCAAATTTAACAAACCAAGCCTAACTCAACGTTCCAGCGGAGCTTCGCTATCGCTCAGCCCGCTGAACTTTGCGTTAGGCTTTTGTCCAAACCTTATTTTTATTAAAAAAACGTATGAGTAACACAAGCCAGCCAGCAATAGGATTCATAATCACAGCGGAAGATCCATTTCACGGGCATCTAGTACTGACAAAAGAGGGCTTTACATGGGCAGATTAATCCAACAAGGCAACAAGGGCGAAGACGTCCGCGCCGTTCAGGATGTGCTAAACTTCCACATCCGAAGGCTTCAACCTTTAGCGGTGGACGGCAGCTTCGGGTCGCTCACTCATGCTCGGGTGGTCGAATTTCAAAAGTCCAACCAGTTGAAGCAAGACGGTGTCGTCGGACCAAACACGTTGAGGAAGCTCTTCGAGGAAGAGCAGTTGCCAATCACGCTCGTTCTGGAGCCACGACAAGCATCGGCGGTCGGCGGTCCCCGACTTGACATTCAGCCGCCGCGTTTGATCCCGCCTCTGACGTTACCCTTGATGACTCCGTTATTCCTGCCCCCCGACTCATCGTCTTGGGTTCCGACCCTAACGCCGGTCGGTCAGACGTTAACGTTCATCTTGACGACCCCGGTTCAGAATGACCCGGTGGATCCGGCGACGACCAGCTACCAGCAAATCATGCGGCTCTTGGATCAACTGCCGCCGACGTTCCCCTTCCGGGGGGCTATTCTCGGCGTAGTGCCGAAACCCCTCAAGAAAGTTGGCCCGCTCGATCTAGACCCGGTTTCGCCAATGACCTTCGGCTTCCAGTGGGGTGTCAAGCCGTTGTTCGACTTCAAGTCCATTGGTCCGCCCGTCCAGTTTGCCGTCGGGGCTGCCGTGAACGCCCGCTACGTGCTCAAACTGATTAACAAGCCAGGATCGCTGGTGCCACAACTTGGTCTGTTCGGCCAGGGCGATTACAAAGGCACCATCGACTGGACAAACCAGACAGCACAGTCACGACCGCAAATCGACCTCAAGGGGTCGTTCATGGTCGGTGTCGTGGGTCGCTTCTAGGAAAGATGGGGTCAGTTCTAACATTCCAACATTAACCTAACTTTGCGCTCAACCGGAGCGCGGTTATAATGCAGTATTGTTTTTCAGCTTTCCATGCCGCGCCCGGTTAGCTTTGCGTTAGACAAAAAATGGTTGCCTGCGCCATTAAAAGCAGGATGGGCATAGCCGAAAGCCCATTATTAAAGAGTAGGCAATGATATTTTGGTTTAAATATTCTGGGAGATGAACAATGAATACTTGTAAAAAACGTGGTTCGGAAAAATTACTAGAAGCATGGAACAAAAGATTAGTTACTGAAGAATCCATGCGCGAAATTGCCGAAGCATTTGATGAATCTAATGCTAACGTCGAATCAGCTAATGTGGGAATTCAGATGGTAGTCAGTTATACTGGGGACGATACCCCTAGATGTGGTAATGATATTGCTTTCTGGTTAAGGTGGCATATGAAGCATGGTGGAGTTGTTGTTCCTCCGAAAATTATTATCAACGGAATACCATGGCCTGATTTAGTAAAGATGGAACTATCTTTCGGTCACCAAGCTATTGACCATCAGATTGATGAACGATTAGCTAATACCCAGTTCAGCGCAGATTAATACCGTGGCTTATAAAACCCCCCTTGGTATTGCACCAGTATTGCAGGTGCATCCTTTGAACCGTTGCAATATTGCTTGTAGCCATTGCTATACATCATCTGGACCTGACAAGGGGGGGGAACTCAGTATTGAACTTTTAAGGGATTGTCTTGAGGATGCCGCCACTCTTGGTTACCGACAGCTCGCCGTTTCTGGCGGCGAGCCTCTTCTTTATAAATCGCTTATCGAGCTTTTAAGTTGTGCTCGTGCCCTCGGTATGATAACAACTGTAACAACCAATGGTATGCTTTTAACGCCTCATCGTTGGGAAGGATTGTCAGAACTCATTGACGTTATAGCTATTTCCATAGATGGTGTCCCTGAAGAACATGACACGATTCGTCGTCATCCTGGTGCATTCGCACGTACACTAGCAAACCTTAAAGTAGTTCGTTCTTCAGGCGTGTCTTTCGGGTTCATTTTTACACTCACTCAATATAATGTTAATAGTTTAGAATTTGTAGTCCAACTCGCGGCTGAGCAGGGTGCAAAGAGCGTACAAGTACACCCTCTTACATTAGTTGGGCGTGCTATAAATACATTACCAGATGCTTGTCCTGATGCTGTAGAGCTATCGGCTGCATTATACGAAGCTTCAAGCTTAGGTGCTAAGCTCGGAGTGATTGTTCATGTAGATGCCCTTATTGTTGATCAACTACTTAAGTTTCGCGACTATTTCATACCTAGACATCCTGTAATCAATCTTGTTGATGTGGCTCCAATTCTTATAATTCAAGCTGACTCATCTGTAGTACCTTTGACACATGAGATCAATCGATCTCTTCATCTAGGGTTGCTAACAAATGCCAGACTTTCTTTATTAGCTCAAGATTGGTTAAATGCAGGCATGGGCAAACGATTAGTAGATGTCTATGAACGCACATGGAGCGAACTGATAAAAATGCATTCAGGTACAGCATTAACTTGGTACGACGAGGTTTCATTGCAAACGCAATAAAGCAAAGGCAATAGCTAACCCACGTCTAACCCAACGCTCCAGCGGACTCCGCTAACGCTCCGCCGCTGAGCTTTTCGTTAGGCATTCTTGAATCAAACAACGGAAAAGACTGTGGCTGAATCAATCCAAAATGATAAGAAAAAAAAGCAAAAAATTGAAAATGGTTCAAGCATTAGGCTTTCGGCACCTTGGGGCGGTAATCAAAATATTTCAAATATTGCTTATATACCTGATGAATCCTCACCAGATATACATAGTAATTTTGTAAAAGAGAGAACTCGACTTCATGAGGTTTACATTCGTGAGCAGGCACGAAATAAAAGAATTGGTCTTGTGCTTGCCTTTTTACTAATCTTGTCTGCTTCTTTAATTCCTTTATTTGCACCTGCTGGTAGGGAAACCATGTCATACTGGATTGGTGCTGCCTTGATTATTATTGCGGCAGGAGCCGCAGGATTCGGACGGGTCTGGGGAAAAGCCGCAAGTATTTCTTTTGGTGCCGACCAAGATCGTAGCAATTTGGATAGCTGAACACCAATAAATTACTAAACGTAAAATATTGCCTAACTCAACGTTCCAGCGGAGCTTCGCTTACGCTCAGCCCGCTGAACTTTGCGT
>CAILXE010000264.1 GCA_903838095.1 uncultured Chlorobiaceae bacterium | reverse complement strand
AATCATTGGTAAATCCATCAACAATAAAAAAGCAAAAGAGGCAATTGACGAAATCAATGCAGCGGTAGCACAATGGAAAACGTATGCTGATGAAGCAGCAGTGTCGCCTGAATTAAGAGACCAAATTGCAAGGACACTTATCTACTTGAAATAATTCCTCCTTTACCAACGACATACCGTCAGTCTCGGCAAGAGCTTTTTGCCATAAGCTACGCGTGCCTGGCACGGGAAACAGATTCCTCGTACTCAAACCATACCCAATTCAAGTTTGTGTTTTACTTTTTCCCAGCCTGGAATTACAGTATCAAGGAGTTTGTAAAACTCTGAGCTGTGATCAGGATGCTTCAAGTGGCAGAGTTCATGGGTAACAACGTAATCAATACACTCCTTTGGCGCTTTAACCAGATTGGTATTGAGGGTCACCGTACCTTTGTCAGAGAGGCTTCCCCATCGCTTCTGCATCTGCTTGATAGATAGTGCTGGTTTTGGAAATGCAAAGCGGGCAAACCTGGGCCAGCAACGATCAAGGCTTTCATTGAACTGCAGAGAGGCTTTCGTTACATACCATTTGCTCAACAATTTTTTTGCTCTTTCCTGATTGGGCTCCTCTCGCAGGGTAACATGAAAAAAACCTCTGGACAACTTGACACTATTCTCATCTCCCCGGGCAATTTTCAGGCGATATTGTCTGCCAAGATAGAGGTGGGTTTCACCATTGAGATAACATCGCTCAGGAGTCTTCGGAGTAAACTGCCTGAAGTAGCTCTGTTGCTGGAGAATCCATCGGGCTCTTTTGTTAATCTTCGTCTCAATCAACACCATATTCGAACCAGTTGGCACCTTTACCACAACAGAGCAATCGGGATGAACCGCAACTTCCATACTCTTTCTCTCACAATACAAAAGAGTGTAATCAATGACGTTGTTGCCATAGAGAAACGAATGGTTATCGTGCCTTGCTGCACCAATCACTTGTAACTCCTGTGTTTTGCCACTTGCAAGACCTTTTCGATGAGTGCGTCCATTTGATCCAGTGACAACTCAATACCTTTTTCTGTTTTCAACTCATCATAAAGATAGTCGTCAATCTGGTTGACCGTTTGTTTCTGGGCATCTTCATCATACCAGAAATGAACTTTCCTGTTCTTTTCAAGAATGAGGTGTATTGCAACAGCCGCAGTTGCTGTAATATTTTCAAGCACTGCGTCACTCTTTGGTGGCTCTGCACCTCTGCCTGCCAGTTCAATAAAAGGCTTTAACACACCATAATATGCCATGGCATCTTCATTGCCGGAAAGCATATCAGGCACATCATCATGAACCTTGCCAACAACTTTATTCCTGAGAGCAACAACAGAATGCAGGTATTCAAGATCGGATATTCTTTTGGCTCGGAAAGCATCAATGGCCTGCTGCACCAGTATAGAGAACTTCTCGTACCAGGCAGGATCCTCATCCATTTTTTCTGTAATAACTTTCCTGGTTGCATGAGCAATCGTGTCCGCTTTTGATGCGGTGGTTCTCCTTGTCTGATAGATCCCTTGCTCCTCTTTGAGTTGACTGAAGAGCGTGTCATCAAAAATATTGACCGGTTCATTGAGCTGAATGGCCTCATGAGCCTGAATATGAGTATCCAGAAGCTTCTTGATCTTTGGCTCATAATCCCGGTAATCAATGCTCTCCGCATATCTCAGCTTTACAGAAACCTTCAGCGCCTGAAATTTTCGTAAATCCACCTTGTAGCGCGACAAGATTTTTTCATCCGTATCCGACAAAAATTTTTCCGATGAAAGCGCTATGGCCAGTGTTTTTGCAAACTCTGCAAGACGACTGTAGAACTCCTCTCTCAGCTCTTCATCAGCAAGCAAAAGTTCATACGCCTCTTCATCATAAGAGTGCTTTACCGTTTTAAAGAGATCCCATAAATCCGAGTAGTATCCCGGCAATTTTTCAATTTCACTGTTTATCGAGCTCAGTGTGCCAACCAGGTCGGCTTCATCAAAGCCATCAAAGGCGCTGTACATGGTCAAGGCTTTATCCAGCTCACCAAGAACATTTGCATAATCAATAATAAAACCGCACTCCTTGCCTTCATAGAGGCGGTTAACCCTTGAGATGGCCTGAAGCAACGTATGCTCCCGCAACACCCGGCATAAATAGAGAACTGCATTTCTTGGTGCATCAAACCCGGTCAGCAGCTTGTCGACAACAATCAATATTTCGGGTTCGCTGCCATGTTTAAACTGGTTGATGAGCTGTTTGGTATACTCCTCTTCACTGCCATAGCGCTTCATCATTTTCTGCCAGAATTTCACAACCTCATCGGTCGTCTCATCATCGGTCTCTTCATACCCTTCACGCATATCTGGCGGAGAAATAATGACATCTGACGTAACGATACCGATTTCATTAAGGCAGAAATGGTAGTGAAGAGCAGACACTTTACTGGGAGCAACAAGCTGTGCCTTGAATCCGGTTCCCTGCCAGTTGGCGCGATAGTGTTCAGTAATATCAAAAGCCCTCATGTAAATCACCTGTTCTGCCTTGTTGAGCATCTCAGCCCTGGCATATTTACGTTTGAGATCCGCTTGCTGTTGTTGTGAAAGACCCTGGGTATGGCGCTCGAACCATAAATCCACCGCCACCTGATTCTGGCTCATCTCAACATGCCGCCCTTCATACAAAAGCGGAACAACGGCACCATCTTCTACCGCCTGTGAAATGGAGTAATGAGGCTCAACCAGCTCCCCAAACCTGCTGAAATTGTTTTTCTCCTTTTTCAATAACGGAGTGCCCGTAAACCCCAAATAGCAAGCATGGGGAAACATCTGCCGCATCCGGGCAGAAAATGAGCCAAACTGGGTACGATGGCTTTCATCGACAAGAATAAAAATATCCGGGGAGTCATCCTGATACTTCTTTACGGCAAAAGCCTTGTCGAACTTGTGGATAAGTGTGGTGATAATCCCGGATTTCTTTTCAGCAACCAACTCCAGAAGATTGCGGCCCGAAGTTGCCCGTTCTGCCTCAAGACCGCAGGCAGCAAAAGTATTGCCAAGCTGTTTATCCAGATCATCCCGATCGGTAACCAGTACAATTCTCGGGTTGAGAATCTCCGGGTCGAGAGCAAGGTTTCGGGCCAGCATGACCATGGTCAGGGACTTTCCTGACCCTTGCGTGTGCCAGATAACTCCACCCTTTCGTGAACCGGTTCCGTCAAAATGCTTGACACGATTCAGTGTTGATTGAACCACAAAATATTGCTGATAACGGGCAATCTTTTTCAGCCCGCCATCAAATACGGTAAACTTCCATGTCAGCTCAAGCAGTCGCTCCGGTCGGCAGAGCGCGTAAAGGGCTCTATCCTGCTCCGTGACAAGTCGATCGGCATCCTGCCGAGGAGGCTTAACGTCAAGGGAGTGAGTAAGGCTAAAAAAAATATCTTTATGCAACGGCTTGTTGACAATCTCCTGAAGCTTACCGAACTCCCGGCCTCCGGCTTCGAGCTGCGGCTCTTTCCAGACACTCCAGAATTTTGCGGCTGTCCCCGTTGTGGCATACTTGGCACTGTTCTTGTTCAATGCCAGCACCAACTGGGTATAAATGAACAGTTTTGGGATATGATCGTCGTTCTGGTTCCTGATGGACTGCGAAACAGCCTGATCAATCTCAACTTGTGGCGATTTGCATTCGATCACACAAAATGGAATACCATTGACAAACAGCACAATGTCGGGTCGGGCAGACTCGGTGCTTCTGGAGCGCTCAACACTATACTCAACCGTTACATGAAACCGATTACGCTCTCCATTCCGCCAGTCGATATAGTTGAGATTAAAGCTTTTGGAATCACCCTCGATAATCTGCTCCATGGCAGCTCCAAGCGTGAGCAGATCGTAAATCGCTTCATTGGTTTTCAGGAGCCCGTCATACTTGATGTTTTTCAGCTTCTGCACCGCCGACTGAATATTTTCCTCACTGAAGAGGTACTCACCTCCTTTGTAACGGATGCGGTTGATCTCCTTCAGTTGAGTGCGCAAAATATTTTCCAGCAGCACATTGGAGGTTCGCTCCTGTCGTTCACGAAGCGCTTCAGCCGGGGAGATATATTCGTAGCCCATCGCCACCAGCAACTGCACCGCCGGGATTTGAGAAAGATATTTTTCATTTACCGGAAAGTCACTCATTACCCTTTGCCTCCCCGAGTATAATTATCTCATTCTTATCAAACCAAGCTTGATCGATAGCATATTGTTTAACTTTCTGAGGTTCTTTAGTATATGCTACTATTGCCAAGCTTTTCTCAGCTCGACTACATGTGACATAAAAAAGCCTCCGAGTACGATCAATACTTGTTTCTCTTCCTTGTGCTTCGTTTTGCAGATCAGTATCCGATAAATCCTTCGCACCGAAAAGTTTCTCGTAGCTGAACATAAATCCCCGAGCTTCTTCGTCATCAAGGATTACCATGACTCGCGGAAACTCCAACCCTTTAACACCTTGATGCGTACCGAACATTGAATCTTTGGATATGTATTTCACATATTCTTTAAACCGACTGAACGGACATTGTAACGCGGTTTCCCATGCCTCAATCACGGGATCGAGATCTGTATCATCTATGTCTTCAAAAACTTCATCAATCTTCCCCAGACGCTCCGCAATCGGAAACAGTGCTTCTGGTACTTGAAAAAGTCCCGTTCGATGAACTTCTCTAAGAATATCTGATAAAGAAGGGTCGGCACCATCTTTCCACAAAGAATACAATTCTGTGGCAGCTAAGCCAGCAGCACGTATAATTTCAACCGGTTTTTCGCTGACCTTGAGTACATCCTTTTTTAGCAGAGGAGAATATTTACGAACGATGCTTGATACCGCGAACTCTTCTCCAGAGATCTTCGCATCAATAAGCGGAAGAACTTGATTCGCGAACAAGGTCGCACTGGACAACGTTCCATCGAGGAGACCTGTTTTGTATTTATCCACAGCATAAAGAGAATCAAAAAACTGCGAGAAGCCACCACGCGAAGCAGCCATATGATGTTCAAGTGTCAATACCTTGATCACCGACAAGGAAGGTGTCCACTCATGGTCGCCAGTGCAAATGACCATTGCTGACGACAATTCAGCTTCAATCATAGCCTTGTCATCGAACCGACTCGTATCCACAATAAAAAAACGAACAACACCTTCTTCATCCTTGCCGGGCTCCTGTTTCTTTCCATCCACATCAGCCCGTATCTTGTTAATAAGCTTGATTACGCGTTTTGGGCATCGGTAATTGATGGTTTTCGATGGTTTTGCCCATGAATCAGGAATCCCTTCGCCGAGATCCGGTTTTCCATCGGTGTAAATACGCTGCATTGTATCTCCGAACATGCCTAGCGAAAAACAATCAAAATTTTGTTCCTGCACCTTGAAAAATGCTTCCATAAGCTCTTTCTTCGTATCTTGGCTCTCATCAATTAGTAAAATGGGATATTTCCGAACCAAAATGCTTTGCATAAGTGGGCGGTTATGTATGAAGTCGGCTGAAATACTAATTACCTCGGTATGATTCAGCGAATCCTGCCCAATGTTATCGCCATTCGGATTGTATATGAATTTTTTGATCAAGGGCAAGGCATCCAGTCGCCTTTTTTTCGATTCGATCTTTCTTGCACGATCAATATAGGTTTTAGAAATCGGGCTTCTGGCTCCGCCTTGTTTCGCTTCGAAATCAGCTATTTCCGTTTCAAGCGACAATCTTACCCATTTCTTGATATCATCGGTATAAGGCTTGATCAGTTCCCACGCGAAACTGTGAATAGTTGAAACATAAAAAGCAGAATCGAAATCAAGGCGACGTTTGATCTCATCACATGCAGCATTTGTATAAGTTATGATGGCAACCTTTTTACCGCTTGTGCGTAATCGTTTAATGTTATTTTGCCGAAATTGCTTTAAAACCTCAACAAGACTTCGTGTTTTTCCTGATCCTGCTCCAGCGAAAAGAAAAAAGCTTTTGGGATTATCGAGGTCGAGACATGCGTAGATCTCATCATTAACCGATGGAGATCCAGCGTTATTGCTCATTTTGAGCTCCTTTAATTTCCGTATCTTCCTGAAGAATATAGTCGGCGTTACGATGAAGCAGCCTTTCTTCAAGCCATTTGAGTCCTTCGGCAATATATTGGGGGGGGCTCATCTCTCCGGGTTCCGATGTATAAAGGAGTTCCAAGGCCATTTCAGCTTTTTTGCTGTTCTGGGATAGATCCTCAAACATTTTGTGGCATGCCTCTTGAACCGATGGCAGATTGACAGCATCTACCATCTTTTTCAGTAAACCTGTCGAACTAGACTTTTCCTTAAACAAATCGACATTGCTCAGAACAACGGCATCTTCAAACGTATAAGGGATAGCGCTTACTTCTGTACCGTTGAATTTCAGATCTATCTGATATTGGTATGCAACCCTGACAATTCCTCCTTTGACCTTGTTATCGGGACCTGTTTCAAGAACTTTATCCAGATCCTTTTCTTCTGGAACCCAAGATTTTATAGTATCGTTGCCTGTCTCATAGTTTTTACCTTTTTCCGGCAAAATCTTTGAAATCTTGGGCTTAGTTTTGCCGGTTTTTTCATCAGTTACCTGCTCCTTTTTCAGAGAATCCAGATCCGTAATGACCAACGTCAGTAATCCCAATGTCTCGATTAACGGTCTCAGCCGATGTGCATGACTGCCGCTAATTTCCAACAGAGAAATGTAACAGCGATCCAATTCCGGGAAATTCTTACAGATAAAATACGGAACCAGCATACGTTCAGCAGGCCCTTCTATAAGTATAGCTGCATCAGCAAAAAACAGATCACAATGTGTGGTTTTCAGATATCGGGTTGCAAATTTAGCGGTAGCATCATCTTTTTTGCCAAAAACACTTGAAAGGTTAACCACTTCAGCACATGGTACATCGTTTACATCGGTAGCGGGCTTACGCTTGAAATAGCGCAAGCTTATAAAATCAATTTCATGTGCGATATGGCTTGAATGCGTACTTATAACCAATTGAGTGGAAAAATGGGTATTTTTTCCAAGGTCTTTATTATTTCTCAAAACGTCATATGCCTTTTTAATAAAGACTTGCTGTACCTGAGCATGTAAGTGTGCTTCTGGTTCCTCAATCAAAACAATGTGTAGTGGTTCAATAAAATCGTCATTGGAATCATTCCGTTTACCGGCTTTACCAACTTGCATCCACTCATCACGAAAGCGAATCAGGTTGAAAATCATTGATATTAGATTTTGATAACCTAAGCCGTTATACTTCTCTGGGAGACACAACGAAATTTCGTCAGCGCTTGAATCACCCCGTTGTACATTAAACTGAATGGCAGAATCATGATTGAGCCCTTCCAATGGATCTACTTTGCTGGATATTTCTATCTTAGGGTCACTAAAACCCGGATAATTTAAACCTTCCAATTCACCGATTGATGCCTTAAAACTCTCCTTCAGTTTGGCATCAAAAGCCTTTCGAGCTGTATCAATTGCTTCCAATGCGTCAAGATCACTGACATCCGGTAATTCAGATGGATTAAGATGTGTATCAAAATATCCTCTGAGTTGAGTGGAGAGTCTCCTGTCGTTGTTTAAACCGCCATCCCCTGAATTAGGGTCAGAAAATCCCCGCTGTGCGTTTATGATGTCAATTTTGAATAAACCATCAAATGGATCACCATCAATAGGCTCTGAATTCGCAGGAAGATTCTGAGTAATTTCTTTCGTAGATTTTGAAGGATCAAGAATATAAGCGTTAACTGTGAAATGCCGATGTAGTTCTTTCTCCAGAAAATCCCGCATTGATTGTGGCCATAGCTTTAATGATGTACCGTTTTCTCTTGACTCACTGGTATTTTTTGCCGCTTCAAATGCTGATTTGTAAGCCTTATATAGCTCCTCGAGGTTCTTCGGTTCAAACACCAGTCGAACCCCAAGTTTTCCTCCTGACCAATCAAGTGTTGGAATGATATGACTCACATAATGAATTTCATTATCTTCTACATGGAGCCAAACATCTATTGAAGGAGCATACGAGTACCAAGCCTCAGAACTCAGGTTCAAGTCGTCAGGCTTCTGGCTCTCAATCCAGTCTTTTGCTATTTTATTGATCCCTCGCCAGTTTGAAAGCGTAAAATCCGTTGTTGACAAATCTTTACGTCGTGATTTCTTAAGGAACACCATTAAGGCATCCATTGCTGAAGTTTTCCCACTGTTATTCGCTCCAACAAACACCGTTTTCGTGTCAGAAAACTCTACACGACATCTCTTGAGCTTCCTGAAATTCTGAATATCAATAAATGCTATTTTCATCCACGGGCCTCCTCGTAGGTATTAACAAATTCGGGCGTTACCCTCCATGTACCGGTGAGCATCTTCTGCATCAGCCCGCGTTTCTGCGATTTATATTTTTCCAGTAATTGCTTGAGGATATCAATTTCGTTTCGGGCAGAATTCAGGGTCTCGGCTATTACCTTCTGTTCGTCAAGTGATGGAAGAGGCATTCTAACTTCGCAGAAATTTCGATACTTCAAATTCCATGTATCTGATGTTAAACCCTGAGAATATCTGTAAAATCGATGAATCATAAACGGCATCTTGAACAAATACGCAACAAATGAAGGGTGAAGTTTCTCTCCTGTGATACAAACTGTATAAGCAGGACTTACGATGCCTTCCAAGGTTGAAAGAGCTGAGACACCTTGCCACATCCTCATTGTATTATAGCCGATATCTCCGGCGCAAATTCGAAGATATTTTGATTTATCTTCGTTGGATGAGTCTTTCCTGTTTGTCTCATCACGAGGAATCACTCCATCACCATTTGTTATGGAGAGAAGCGGCAAATCACCTCGCTTTGATTCTGTTCGTTCTTTGAAAAGCGACTTAGTTAGTATCTCTTTCCATTCCCCACTCACTGTAGGTAGAAAAATAAGATCATTCAGGAAGCGCTTAAATCGCTTTTCTTTCGCCCGAATCAGCCGTTCAATTTTCTCTATAGCCTCATCCCAAGTTGAGAGCAAATCGGCAATCGCTTGTTGTTCGATAAGTGGAGGAAGAAGAATTGGCAATTTTTCTAATGTTGCTTTATTCAGCTTATATCTATTTGCGCCTTGTCTACTCAGAAAGTCGGTAATTTTTCTATGCTTAAAGAACATTGAAAACCAATGCGCATAGCAAGTCGGTGACGACGCTATCAAGTGCGCATGATTATTTACATTAAATTTTCCTTGTACTAAAATTGTCTGCGGCTTCTCATCTGGTTTTAGAAAATGATCGCCATCTTCACCAATCAATGAAAACTCGCCTTCTACCATAAATTCATTGATATAATCTAAAATTCCAGTTGGGCCATAATAAGGATATACACCTTGAATTGATGCACGTTCCTCTATACTGATTGGCTTGCGTAAGTCGTTTCTAATTGAGCAAGCATCCCCTACAATTGAAATCGTCCATTTTTCCGGGACAAATGAAATCCGAGCTTTCTTTAGAAGAGCTTGTGTATTTTTCATCACTGCCTCTCCTCACTTAATTGACAGAACAAGGCATTATCAATTATCCATTGACCATTATCCATTCTTGATTCCCTTCTATCTGATTTCATTTGAACAGCCTCCCAGTTTATTCAACATCTCCACAGCACCGGTTTCAAACTTTGAAAAAGCGAACCATTTTTTCCCCAAGTCTTTGAGCGATGCGCCGATGTGATAAATGTCAGTTCCATCGATTATGAGAAAACGGTCGTGAGCACCCATGAAGGTTTCAATTGAAATAGTGGGGTACTGCTGATTGTACTTCTTCAAATCTAGAGAGAGCTGTTTTGAAACAGATTTGGTGTACATAAGAGCGGTTACACCCTCTGCCCGTTTGCCAAGCAGCGTCAGAACAGAATCATCAACATAGTTATCAATCAAAATCAAGCTTTTTCTGGCACTGCGGATCAGATCGGATACGAAAACATGCGCATCGTACACCTGCCCATCATAGAATATACCCTGTCTGGGGAGTTCCGGTCCTTGTTCCAGTGCCTGAAACACCTTTTCAAAATTTCTTTCCGTTTCGGATTCCAATGCAATCTGACGGCGTTCGACAGAATCCAAACGGGCAAACACCTGAGCATTGGTCTGAATAAAACGGCGCATCTCCACAAATGCGTTAACAATTTTTATACTCACCTTGATCGCTGTTGCGCTTTTAATCACAGCAGAAAGCATGGAGACGCCCTGTTCCGTAAAAACAGAGGGGAGATATTTTCTATGCTGACCTCGCCCACCACTCTTTAAGATCACAGTCTGTGATCTTAAAGAGTTATCGTAAGCACATGAGGTCTCAATTTGTGATTTCATGTATTCATACTCATCAAAAGTCAGCTCAAATCTGAAAGCCTCAGGAAAACGTTCAATATTTCTTTTTACCGCCTGATTGAAGGCTCGGGTTTCAACGTCATAAATTCGAGCCAAGTCACGATCCAGCATCACCTGAACGCCACGGATAGTAAAAATCATACTTTGGATTTTATCAAAAGGAATCATTTGCTTGTTTTCGCTCATTTCCGGATCTCCGTGAGGGTTTCAGCCCTCTTTACCCGCATCGTTGCAAGACTTTTTCCCATTCTTGATCCTGTTCTATTCATGCTCATTGCTTCCTCCTCCCAGTTTCTTCTCCGATAATTGCGCCCGCCGCTCCAGCTTTTTCAGATCCTCTTCTGGTTTCGGCAAATCTTCTGGCATGGTACCACCCAGTTCCTTGATGGTCTGGCGTACTTTTTTACCGACATCAAAATGGGTCTGATTGGCTCTAATCTTACCATGAATATGTTCCCGGCGAAGTTTTTCCTCTGTCTGCGTAGCACGGAAGAGGTTGGCTGCCAACTCAGTACTGCCCATATTATCAAGAATATGCTGACTTTTTTTCAGACCTTTGTGTTGATGAATACCCTTGGCATCAAGTCCACCATAAAGCCCTTTGTAGCAATGATTTTGAAAAATGGCAAAATCGAGAGTGGTTTCCACTCCCGCCTGATGAGCAGTTTCCACTAATTGTTTGTTGTGAACGCGCATTTCGTCACGAAGAAAGAGCCGTTTTTCCTCCTCCTTGAGTCGTTTGAAATCCTCATCGTCAGCCAATTCCTGTCTGCGGGTCTGGATGGCAAAATAGGTCTGGCCGTTGGCGATTACCGGTTTTGATGGGTCAGCGTTCTGAACAATCAGGTAGCAGGCATAACGGGAAAGTCTTATATCTTCAAGAGTTCGCTTGGCTCCCGAGCCAATTTCGACCATATCGAGGACATCCTCGAAATGGTCTGCCACTCCATGACCGCTGTTTTGACAGGCTTCTTTCGCCCTTTCAACAACAGGAATAAAATGACGATACTCAGAATAATCCAGTGTTTTTGAAAGCTTTCGAGCCGTCCAAAACTCTTTGCCATTTCCAGCAGTCTGCTTAATCTCCTCAAAAGTCTGGTGATGTTTTTTTTCTATCTCCTTGCTGCTCATGGCAACATCTCCTTTAAAAATTAACAGTTGAAAATAGAGAACGGATAACCTGCTTTGGCAACGATACCAATAGAACCTGTTTTTTCTACCCACAGCTTAACCGATAACACAAAACGTTTCAAGCCTGCCTCGTTTTTAATTTCCTCGAATTCGGGGGAATTAAAATGTTCGTTGTAAATCTTCAGGGGAAGCGCTCAATATTACGCTGTACCTGCTCTCTAAGCCGAATGGGTAGTACCTCATAAAGAGACGCAATATTCTTACCAAGAATGACTTGCTGGTTTTTGCTACACATTCCTTGACACTGATTTTTTAACTGTTCAATCCTGCCTGATTTCTAATTGTGGCATATTCGACATAATTAAAATCCGGATTACGGTGCTTACCAACAGTCTTTGCAACCGCATCGAATTCGATGGGATTAAAACTAAACGGCTCAAATTCCACCCTTTTCGTCTTCATCGCTGAATCTCCTTGAGCTTTGCAGCCATCGTCAGGCGCACCTCTGCCAGCTCTTGTTCCAGTTTGTCAATCTCCGCCTGTACGGCATCAATATCAATCTCCTCTTCCTCTTCAAAGGTATCTACGTAGCGAGGAATATTGAGGTTGAAGTCGTTTTCCCTGATCTCGGCGAACTCGGCCACATGGGCATATTTTTCGACCTCTTTGCGCTCTTTGTAGGTACCTATAATCTTGTCGAGATGCGCTGCACTGAGCGTATTCTGATTTTTGCCAGAAACAAACTCACGGCTCGCATCAATGAAGAGTACATTGCCAAGCTGGGGCTCGGCGTTCCCAGGTCGTTCCCGGCTTCTGTCAAAAACCAGAATCGCCACCGGGATGTTGGTGGTTGGAAAGAGATTGCCCGGCAGCCCGATGACTGCATCAAGCAGGTTTTCTTCGATCATTTTCTGGCGAATGCGCCCCTCAGCAGCACCCCTGAAAAGCACTCCATGAGGGACAACCACGGCAACTCGACCCTCTTTTTCAAGCGCTGTTTCAATCATGTGGCTGATAAAGGCCCAATCCCCTTTCCCTTTGGGAGGAACCCCGCGCCAGAAACGGTTAAATTGATCACTTTCGGCCTCTTCAGCTCCCCATTTGTCGAGCGAGAATGGTGGATTGGCCACAACGCAATTGAATTTCATCAGGCGGTCATTTTCCACCAGAAGAGGACTGTTCAGGGTGTCGCACCACTCGATGCGGGCACTGTCGAAACTGTGAAGAAACATATTCATACGGCAAAGCGCCCAGGTACTGCCGTTGGACTCCTGACCGAACAGTGCAAAGTTCCGGTCACCGACCACTTTGGCCGCCTGTACCAGAAGACCGCCAGAACCACATGCTGGATCACAAATACGGTCACCAGGTTTGGGGCTGGCGAGTTTGGCCACGAGTTCGGTCACTTTAAGCGGGGTAAAAAACTCTCCGGCCTTTTTCCCTGAATCCGAGGCGAAGCGCTCAATCAGATAGATATAGGTGTTGCCAATAACATCCTCTGAAACAAGGCTTGGCTTCATATTCAACTGTGGCTTGTAAAAGTCTTCCAGCAGTTGTTTCAGGCGTCGGTTACGATCTTTGGTCTTGCCGAGGTTTGCTTCACTGTTAAAGTCAATGTTGCGGAAAACTCCTTCCAGCTTGGCTTTGTTGGATTCTTCAATGTGATCAAAAACAATATTGATCAGCTCACCGATATTGGCCGCTGCCCTGCGTTCATAAAGGCTGTAATAAGTTGCCGGAAACTTGTCAAGAATCTTTTCTTCACCGCTCTCCCTGTTTTTTTCGGTCAGTGTTATAACCGGCAGAACAAATCGCTCTCGCTTCATTTTGCGGAGGATTCGTCCCTCATCATCCCCATACTGCTTCTGATACGTATCGTAATGATCCTGCCAGACGTCTGAAATGTATTTTAAAAACAGCATCACAAGGATGTAGTCTTT
>CAILXE010000263.1 GCA_903838095.1 uncultured Chlorobiaceae bacterium | reverse complement strand
GGGCTTGCTGAATTAATGTTAACTACATATTCTGAAATAATATAAGCGATATATAGCGTATATTTATGCAAGGAAAACAGGTAAAAACAGCCAAAACCCTTGCACTTAGAAAACGCCATATGTATCAGTCGCAGTTTAAACAGCTCTCATTTGAGAATTTCCATATGCCTTTTGGCGGTAAACTTGATAAGAGTAACCGGTGGATCAAAATGGCAGATTCATTTCCATGGTATGAAGCTGAGCTGTTGTATGCCAGGAAGTTTCCATCAAAAAGGGGAGCTCCAGCTCTAACTGTTCGGATGGCATTGGGATCATTGATCATCAAAGAAAAGCTCGGACTGAGTGACGATGAGACCATTGAGCAGATCAGGGAAAACCCCTATTTGCAGTACTTCATCGGACTCGAAAGCTACCAGCATGAAGCACCGTTTGATGGCTCAATGCTCACTCACTTCCGTAAACGCCTCAACCACGGTGACCTTGCTGAGTTACAGGAAAAGCTTCGGCAGCAGTACCAGAAGAAACAAGATAAGTCAGACGATGATGATAAGACATCTGGCTCACCAACGGGCTCAGTGAACAAAGGCAAGCTGATTGTTGATGCTACTTGTGCACCGGCTGATATAGCATACCCGACAGATCTCGGGCTACTCAATGATGCAAGGGAGAAGAGTGAGACGATCATTGACAAGCTCTACCAGCAAGCAGCGGAAGGTGTCAAAAAACCTCGAACCTATCGGAAGAATGCCCGCAAGGAATTTCTGAGCATGAGCATGAAACGCAAGCTTGCCAGTCACCTGCTTTACCTTGGTATTGGCAAGCAGTTGCAGTACCTTGGTCGAAACCTCAGAAGCATTGGAAAGCTCTCACAGCAAGTATCCTTGAGTGTTTTGGGAAAAAAGTGGTACCGAAATCTCCTGGTGATTACGGAACTTTACCGCCAGCAATTGGAGATGCACCTCAGTGGCCGAAAAAGCATAGAAGATCGTCTGGTGAGTATCAGTCAGCCACATGTCCGCCCGATGGTTCGAGGGAAGGCTGCAGCGAAAACTGAATTTGGCATGAAGCTTTCGATCAGTGTTGTCAATGGCTGGAGTATTGTTGAAAGGATGTCATGGAAGAACTACAACGAAGGGTGCGATCTGATCAAGGAGATTGAGCGTTATCGTGCCCGGTACGGATACTATCCAGAGTCGGCGCATGCCGACAAAATCTATCGAACCAAAGCAAACAGGCTCTGGTGTCAGGCAAAGAATATCCAGTTGAGCGGAGTCCCTTTAGGTCGACCGCCAAAGGATCCGGAGAAAAACAGAGCAAGAAGAAAACAGATTCAGGAAGACGAAGGAATCCGTAATGCGGTTGAAGGCAAGTTTGGTCAAGCCAAGCGTCGGTTTAGTCTGAAGAGAGTGATGGCAAGACTTGCTGAGAGCAGCAAGACGGTTGTTTCGATCATCTTTTTGGTGATGAATCTTGAGCATCTGCTCTCGGTTCATTTTTTGTGCTTTTTTCTCCGACACATGCAGTCATGGATGGCCAATAACGGACAAAATAGTCGCTTCAGGATGGCTTTATGGGCTCTATGGAATAGTGGTAACTCAAATGTGCCGATGGCAATGGCTGTCGGATAATTGAGATTTTAGATTCGATCGTTTAATTCAGCAAACCCTAATTAGGGTTTGCTGAATTAAACGATCGAATCTAAAATCTCAATTATCCGACAGCCATTGCC
>CAILXE010000262.1 GCA_903838095.1 uncultured Chlorobiaceae bacterium | reverse complement strand
TATAAGCTGATCCATAGTCAACACAGGTTACTTAAGTTATAAAAGCTCATAATGCCCATCCATCCCTTCAGGAGAAGATGACAGGATTGGACCGATTTTATTTCAGAATTCAGGAAAAAGCCGGGAAGCCGGGCTCTACATTCGAGCGAGTGGCACAAGAAAGTTAATTTATAAAAAAAAATAACATAAATACAAAAAGTGCCCGCTCAAAACTCAAATTATGCAATCCCGTGAGCTTGTTTGTATGCCGCCCAGTTTTTTTTGAGCCACAGAAACCCGCCAAAATCTTTCTGTAACAAAAAAGGGTTGGTTATTCGCTCATGACCAATTGACGAGACCGGTGAGGTACCATAATCATGTCCCGGATACACGGTTGTCATGTCAGGTAACGCCATAATTTTTTGATGAAGAGATGCGTATTCATCAATCGCCTGCTCTTCAGTGGCAGTGCCTCCGACTTTCCCTGTAAAAAGGGTATCTCCGGTAAAAAGAGCATCACCGACATACAGACACATTGAGTCTTTGGTATGCCCGGGAGTGTAAAGAATTCGCACTTCGAGGCCGCCAAGCGGAAACACTGCCCCATCCACCACATCAATGCCATTCACAGAGCGGCCACCGTAAAGGAGGGGAACAAGACCAGTCATCTTGCTGATGGCCTCATTGCCATTGGTATGATCATCATGACCGTGCGTTGAAAAGATATACCGGATGACAAAACCTTCATCCGCAGCAAACCGAACAATCATGCCTGGATTGAACGAGGCATCAATGACGAGCGCTTCCCTCGAAACCTCATCGGCGACAAGGTAACCGAAGTTCCTGTCACCACCTGTACGAAACTGTTTGACCTTCATGGTAATCGCCTCCATCAGGCTGTTTTTTCCACATTCATAAGAAAAGCTCTGGCAGGAAAATCCTTGTCCACCGAAACCGGATTTGTTTCCAGCTCAACCATCATGGCGTCAGCCTTGTCATCATCAAGAATGGCAAAACAAAGCGATGAATAAGAGGCGGGCATCTCATTGGTCGGCCACCACGACTGCGTCTGCAATCCTTTGCTTTCACAGTTGCACCCCTTGATGGCAACATTGCTGAACAGGTGTACCTGATACTTCTTGAACAGAGCACGCACTTTGGGGCGAGTCTCTTCGTGTCCCATAATAGCAAGCAATTTCATACAATCCCCTCTTGTTCGGTTAGCTGGATTTCTTTTCAGCAATATAATAGACAAGCGGCACAACGACGAGAGTCAGCATCGTCGAAAGAACACCGCCCCAGATCAGCGAAATGGCCAGACCCTGAAAAATCGGATCAAAGAGCATCACAATTGAGCCGATGACCACCGCACCTGATGTCAGAAGAATAGGACGTGTCCGAACAGCGGCAGACTCAATAACCGCCTGCTTCAGATCAACTCCTTCTGCCCTGCGAATCTGGATAAAATCAATGAGCAGCACCGAGTTTCTGACCATAATGCCGGCAAGTGCAATCATGCCGATCATGCTTGTTGCCGTAAAGAACGCTCCATGAAGCAGATGACCGGGAATAATGCCCACCAGGCTCAGCGGAATGGCAATCATCATGATCAGCGGCGTCTTGAACGACTGAAACCAGCCGATAATCAGCAGATAAATAATGACCAGCACAACAGCAAAAGCTGTACCAAGATCCCTGAAAACTTCAAAGGTAATCTGCCACTCACCATCCCATTTCATGGCCGGTTTATCATCTGATGCCGGGCTTGAGGTGTACAACGGACTGACTGAATATCCGCCCGGAAGCTTGAGTTTCTGGATCTGTTTGTCCATATCAAGCATTGCATAGACCGGACTTTCTGTCGCCCCGGCAACATCTGCCGTCACATAGACCACCCGGCGAAGATCCTTGCGGTAGATGCTCTTCGCCTCGATTTTTTCCTCAATGGAGACCAGCTCCGAAAGCGGAATCATCTCACCGGCACGCAGTCGTGTTGTAAGGGCTCCCATACCTTGCGACTGCACAAAAATACCGGAAAGATCCTGAAGTGAGGTTCTGTCCGCTCTGGGAAGTCGAACCTGAATGGTCACAGGATCAAGTTCCTTGTCAGTATGCAGCAGCCCGACATCCATACCTGCAATGGAGATACGAAGCGTCTGCGCAATCTGCTCGGGAGTAACACCGCGAAATGCGGCACGCTCTTTGTTGACCACAAGATTATAGACCTTCTGATCATCCTCGACAAGCCAGTCAACATCAACCACCCCTGGTGTCTTTTCAAAAACCTGTTTTACCTGCCTGGCCAGTGCAATCTGTTCAGGTTGTGATGGCCCATAAATCTCCGCGACAAGAGTCGAGAGCACTGGAGGGCCGGGAGGGATCTCCACAATCTTTGCATTTCCATTATACCTTCGGGCAATCTGCTGAACACTTGCCCTCACTTTTTTGGCAATATCATGACTCTGCAAACTGCGTTCATCTTTAGGCACAAGGTTGACCTGAATATCGGCCATATTAGCCTTTTGGCGCAGATAATAGTGACGCACCTGTCCGTTGAAATTGATCGGAGCATTGGTACCAACATAATATTCATAGCTGCTGACCTCCGGCACGGTTTTCAGCCAGTTGGCCACCTCTTTGGCCACCTTTGCCGTCTGCTCAAGCGGGGTGCCTTCCGGCATATCAATAATCACCTGAAACTCGTTCTTGTTATCGAACGGCAGCATCTTCATCTGCACGGCCTTCATCGGCACAAGCGCTATAGCGCCAACAAGCATCAAACCCACAACACCAAAAGCAATCCATCGTTTCAGGCGGCTCTCGATAAAGGGAGAGAGTATGGCATTGAAAAGCTTGTAATAGCCTGTTTTCGTAATATCGTACTCTTCCTGGTGCCCACCTGTTTTCAGAAGACGGAAAGAGAGCCACGGAGTAGCAATCAGGGCAACAAGCAAGGAAAAAATCATGGCCAGTGAAGCGCCAATCGGCATCGGGCTCATATAGGGCCCCATCAAGCCGGAAACAAAGACCATCGGCAGAACTGCTGCGATAACGGTAAAGGTGGCAAGAATCGTCGGGTTCCCCACCTCATTGATCGCGGTAATAGCCGCCTGCAACTTCGGCTGTCGCTTCATGGCAAAGTGGCGGTGAATGTTCTCGGCAATAATAATCGAGTCATCGACAACAATACCGGTTACAAAGATCAGCGCGAAAAGCGTCACCCTGTTCAGCGAATAATCAAGCAGGTAATAGATAAGCAGCGTCAGGGCAAAGGTAATCGGCACCGAAGCGAGCACCACAAGAGCGCCTCGCCATCCAAGGAAAAAACCCACAACAATCGTTACCGCCACAACGGCCATCAACAGGTGCTCAAGCAGGGTAAAAACCTTTTCAGATGCAGTTGCTCCATAATTTCTTGTTTCGCTCACGGTTATACTGGCAGGAATAACCGTCTGCCGGAGAGCAGCTACTCGTGCCATAACCTTGTCGGCAAGCACCGAGGCATCGCCGCCTTTCCGTTTGGCAACCGTCAAAGTAACGGCAGGATACTCCCCGGTTGGAGAGCCTTTTGGCGCAGCAGCCGCAAAACCGAAAAAGTTGTAGCTATTGACCTCTTCCGGACCATCCGTAACAGTGGCAACATCGCGCAGATACACCGGTGATGCACCATACAGTCCAACAACGATATTGGCAACATCACTGGCCGTTTCAAGAAATTTCCCAGTGCGGACAACAATATCCTGATCGGTCTGCCGGAAATCGCCGGAAGTCATCTGACTGTTGGTCATCTGTATCTGACGGGCGATCTGCAACGGACTCACATTAAACTGCCGGAGTTTTTGCTTGTCAAGCAGAATCCTGACCTGACGTTTCAAGCCGCCCTTGAGTTCAACATCGCCAATATTTGCTGTTTTTTTCAACTCATCCGCAACAAGCGCGGCTGTTTGCCGAAGCTGAAAAGCATCGTTCGTCTTGCTCCAGAAGGTGAGATTCAGTACCGGAACATCATCAATCGAGACCTTTTTCATCAGCGGGAACTGGACACCAGGGGGCATCTTGTCCATATTTTTCATAAGAGTTGCCCAAAGCTTGACCATGCTTTTCTCGGCATCTTCACCAACTTTATACCGGACTGTGACCAGTGCAACATCAGGCATGGATGTTGAATAGACATAATCAACTCCCGGAATTTCAGTGAGAGTACGCTCAACCGGTTTGGCAACACGGGCTTCAACCTCTGCTGGAGTCGCACCTGGATAAGGAATATAAAGGTCAACCATAGGCACCACAATCTGTGGCTCTTCCTCGCGTGGCGTCATAAATGTGGCCATAACCCCCACCAACAGGGCAGCCACCATTAAAAGAGGAGTAATTTTGGAATTGATAAACTGTTTGGCAAGTTTACCTGCAATACCTTCGTTCATTGGAACAATCCTCGTGAGTTAATGAAATCTGTCAATTGCCTCTGTAGTATTCAAGTTCACTTCTTGAAACACAATAATCATAGATGGCCTGGTTGAGCCTCATTTTCGCATAGGTGCAGGCCTGTTCTCTCATTAACAGCTCAAAGGTCATTGCCATTCCTGTTTTGTACTGCCTGCCGATATAGTCAAGACTTACTTTAGCTCCTTCCAGTGACTTTGAGGCAACCGCAATTCTGGCTTTAGCAGTTTTCAGCGACCTGTATGACCTGTTGAGCTCGGCAATACTGTTACTTTTGGCCGCCTCATAATTGTAGAGCGCCTCAAGTTGCTGAGCTTTTGCCTCCTGAAGACGACCCGCCGTTGCCATACCGTCAAATATATTCCACTGCATATTCAAGCCAAGCGCCCAGCTTGAGCCCCCGCTGAATATATTATTACTGTGAAGGTTGGTCTGCATAAAGGCGTTGAGGCGGGGAAGCTTTGACTCATTGATCATCTCCGACTGGTATGAAGCAACCTGCCTGAAGAGTTCAAGTGCCTTGATATCCGCCCTGTTGTCAGAAACGGTGATTTTATCCTCGTCAGAAAAAACAGAGTCAACAGCAAACTCTCCGGTCGGAACAATGGTTACTCCAGCATCAAGGTTCAGCATCACTTTGAGAGCATCGGCTGCATTTTTTATCTCGTCCTGCAGCAGCAGCCTCTGCTCCTGAAGCTCAGCAAGTCTTACCTCATGCGACAGTTTGTCCGATTTGGTCAACAACCCCGCATGATATCCTCTTGCTGCTTCGGCACAATACTCCTGCATGGTCATGATGGACTGTTCGACTGCTTCAATATTTTTCCGGGCAAGAAGAAGTCCGTAATAAACCTTGCTGACCTGGAGTCCTATAGTCTCTTCGTTTCTTGCGGCCATGTATTCCTGGCCTTTTTTTGCCGTTAATGCCATTGTCCTGCCTGTTGCGGCATCGGCATTGAAAAGTGGCTGCATGACCTGGAGAGAGGTATTGAAATCGTTTATGACATCAGCATTATTGAGTTTTGCAGGAATAAAATCAGCCTGCTCTATCGTGTTCTGCTGAAGTTTGAAGACCAGCGCCGCTCCAGGATCATTGGTCACGACAAGTGTCTCCGACAAGGTGACTTTCGGGAGATATGACTGACGCGTCTGCACAACCCTCGCGCTGGCCTGCTCAACCCTGCTTCGGGCCGATTTAACTCCATAATTATTTTCACGTGCAATTTTTATTGCCTCTGAAAGTGAAAGCCTCATCGTTGCACCACCAGCTTTTGCCTGTATCGGACAAACCAGAGCAGCAACAAGAAAACAACTGCTCAACACCTTGTATAACGTCATTGTGCCTTACTGTTTTGAGATCAGTTTTAAAATTTTTTCCATACTTTTTGAATCATCAAGGCTGACACATTCCTTGAGGTTACGATGGAGTACCAGCGAAAATGTGTTGTCAAGAGCAGCCTTGACCGCCTGAAACTGCGTAATAATCTGGGTGCACTCCTCTTCCCTCTCAATCATCCTGATCAGCCCTTCAACCTGACCCCCGACCTTTTTCAGCCTGAGAATCACATCATTCACAGAACTTTTCGATTCAACCATATCAATTCGCAATAAGAGATTTTAAAGCTACCTATACCCCGTATAGGTATATAAAATATAAAAAAAATAATCCCGATCAAGCGATTTAATCGCTCAACCGGGAAAGAAGGCATCATAAACAGAAAATTATTTTTGCCCGCCCTCAACGGCAAGTTCCGGCGCTGCAATGCAACAGATATCTGACTGCACCTTGCAAAGCATGCTTTCAGTCGCCTGCTGCATGATCTGTGACATGATCGTTTCTGTCATAAACTTGAGAATGCCTTCCGGCATGAGATTCAGCGGAAAAGAGAGCTCAAAATCAAGACAGATATCGGTATCAAAGTAAACAGATGTTTTGTCATCATGTTGATGGAGCAGGCATATCTCTGAACTGGCCTTTCCGACAAAGGTATGAGGTGACAATTTTTCAAATTCAGGATAGTCATGAACCGCTTCCCAGCGAATCCGCTTCCCTTTGCCGTTATAGGGTGCCTTGTTTTTTACGCGAGCCTCGGCAAATGCCTTGCCATAGCTGTCATCAAGCGAAAAATATTCTTCATGCTGGCGAACAAAGAAAACTGCAGTGATCGGATTCTTTCGTGGATCGTCAACCTGAAAAATCCACTGAAAAATATCACGATCCATTAAATATTTGACGTTACTGCAATAAGGATTACACTTGATCAGTTTTTCATGATTTGCAAAATAAATACCCGATTCATGAAAACATGAATCAAGAATAATATGAGCCTTGCTTTTACCAACGACTTCCATGATGTATATAATAATTATGTACCTGTAGAATAAGCTTTTGAAATTCCCTGAACACCGGATGATGACAGAGAGTTCCTCTTAATTCTCATCTGCCCACTCTCCATTGTCTTCATGCTTTTGTGATGACATGAGATGTTCCAGATTTTCAGCAACAGTATCGACAACCTTGTCGACCACCTTCCCAGCCACAATGCCGCCAATACCTGCAAGAATAATTCTTGGCACACCTCGAACAAAAAACGGTATCCCGAGTGGCGACAACAGAAATGCTCCGCCGGCAATTGTGGCAGCAGGCCGAACCAGGCCTTCCGGTGAAATAATTTTTTGATTACCAAACACAGGTGCCTCGCTGATTATATTAATAATAGCAACATTCCCCCTACTTTTTCAGCTTCGTCCCCTCGGCTATTTTACTGAGTGAATTAGAAATCATTCCAAGTATAATCTCTGCAATCTTGAATTGCGATGCGCTGATGTCACTCAATGACTGACAAAGAACTTTGAAGGCTTCAACGGTATCAACGGGCCTGGACTGGGCAGTATCAGCAACGGCTGGCTGAACAAACGGAGATTTAGGCAACCCTGCGCTCACGGAAGAGGTAAGCGCTTCTGACTTCACAGCACTTTCCTGAGATGGTGTTGCAACTGCTTTTTGGGGTTGCGTCACTGTTTCTGCACTGGAGGAAATTTCACGTTTTCTGAACGCAGAAAAAAAACCTCGTTTTTTTTCATCTTTTGCCATAATCGTTATGTAATGTAAATGTTTAAGATATCCTTACCCCGGAGGGGCCACCACAGCACTGATCTTTCATTATTTCATGCTAATGTAAACAAAAAGAGTGGCACCGGGAGATTATCAGGCATGAAAAAAAACTTTTAAAGCAAAGAGAATTTCGTGATATTTAACTGTTAATAGTCAAAACAGATATCTTCTTCAAGAATGCCACAAATGACTCAGTAT
>CAILXE010000261.1 GCA_903838095.1 uncultured Chlorobiaceae bacterium | reverse complement strand
CGTCATCTTCCCTGATTAAAAGCAGAATCGCCGAATTCGGGACAATAATGTATCGCTCCTCTTCATACTCAATTTCATAAGAGCTGCTCTGAATAAAAATAGCCATATCTCCGACTTTTGCCTGCAAAGGAATGTACTGTGCAGCAGATACCCTCTCTTTCCATGGCTCGTCAGACTCGGGCGGGGGCCCCACAGGATAGCCCGGCCCCGTTTTGATAATATAACCTGTCTGGATTTTCTCTTTTTCCTGAACACCAGGCGGAAGATAAATACCAGATTTTGTTCTTTCGTCTAAAGATTTTGGCTTGATTAATACTCTATCGCCGACAACAATAAATTTATCTGTTATATTTACTTTCTGAGCCATATATACTGTTTTCTTGACCTGTTGAGCGGGATCACATTGAGTGTGATGAAGAAAATGTAATAAAAAAACCGGAATATGAACCGTGCCGAAGTTTTTTACTCTCTTTTTTAAGTACAACAACTACCTGCTGTTTGTGGTGTGCTGCAGTATTTCGTTACTCTTCATAAAGCTTCAAAATGACGATACGCTTGAAAATCTGCGCACAGGCAGCATAGAATTCAGCGCTGCCGTCAACGAAAAACTGACGAATATAACGTATCTGTTAAACCTGGATAAGGAAAACGAACGACTGATGCGTGTGAACGCCGACCTGCTTACAAGGACAATTAACCTTGAAACAACAGCCGTCGATGAAAGAAACCGCAGCAAAATATTGACTGACAGCACTTTCAACGCTTCAGGGTTTATTATGGCAAGGGTGGTTGACCGCAAATTCAGTGATCGGGAAAACATGCTGTTGATCAATGCTGGCTGGAAAAATGGTATAAAAAAAGACATGACTGTTCTTGTGCCGGAAGGGTTGGTCGGGAGAGTAATCGCTGTATCTGAGCACTATGCAAAAGTTTTGCCTGTTATCAATACTGATTTTAAGGTCAGTGTGGTTTCTGATTCATCGAACACGATGGGCATCCTTTCCTGGAACGGCGGACAGGAATCCATCGCCCAGGTTGAACAAGTCCCCATAAGCAGCCGTCTCAAGCTCAACGAACACATGGTCACGTCAGATTTCAGTACCTTTTCAACACGTGGAATACCGGTGGGGCGAGTAGTACGCATAACTCCTGATAAACTGTTCTGTACCATCGATCTCAGACTTGCTGTTGATTTTTCGTCATTGACTCAGGTACTGATTGCTCCACTGAAAATAGAAGCAGAAAAAGCCGCGATAGCCAATGAAAGCGCACTCATTGAGCAGCTCCCATAATTTTCAAAGACTGACTTGTGACAACGAAACTTTTTTTTTCAATCGTATTTCTTTGTATCGGAACATTGTTACAGGAGTTTTTCCTGCCCCACATCGCTCTCTTTCAGGTATCCCCTGATATTATGACGATTTTTATTGTTTTTATTGCGATAACAGTCGATCAGAAAAGGAGCACAAGCTTTGGATTTGCTGCCGGGATTCTTACCGGCATTTTCTCGGGAAACATGGGCTTAAATATGCTTGCAAGAACAATCGAGGGCTTTATTGCTGGCTATTTTCATATCCCCGAAGAGAGCCATGCAACTTCCAGACAGAAAACCAGGCGATTTTATATGGCTATCCTGGCGGCATGCTTCTGTGGTAATGCCGTCATGTCTGCTGGATACAATCCTCTTGGCCTTACTCCCGCTTATCGAATAATTGTTCTTGGCTTTCTTGAGTCTCTCTTCACTCTTATGCTTGCCTTGATTCTGAACTGGCTCTTTTTGAGAAAATCATTTGCCGACTGAACAATGGATCAACTTCAGCGAAAGTCAACACTTGTGCCGTTGTTTGTAATAGCTGTTTTTGCCTTACTGGCCGGCAGACTTTTTTATCTGCAAGTTATTAATTTTAGTCATTTTGGCTCAATTTCGACGACAAGCAGCATCCGCAGGGTCTGGGTTTTGCCTCCAAGAGGACGCATGATTGACCGGAATGGCGTTGTCATTGTCGACAATCAGCCACTCTATACCGTAAAGGTCATTCCCTCTGAATTCAGAAAAACCAATCTTGGTTACCTTGCCTGGCTTGTACAAAAACCAAAGGAGGAGCTGGTTGAGGAAATAAGAAAAGGATATGCCTTTAATCGATTTACAGCGGTAACGGTCACTAGAAACCTGAATCCCCTTGCTATAGCCAGGTTAAGCGAAAATCTCTGGCGTCTGCCGGGAGTACTGATAGATGTCGATAACAAAAGAATGTATCCCGATTCTCTTCATGGATCTCATCTTTTCGGTTACTTACGTGTCATTTCAAAGGATAAACTTGAAGAACTTGCCGAGCAGGGTTACACCCAGGATGACAAAGTAGGATTTACCGGACTGGAAAAGTTTTATGAAGATCGCCTGAAAGGACAAAAAGGCGCCAAATTTGAAATGGTTACTCCACGTGGCAAATATGTTGGGAAATATGATAATGGGAAAAATGATATCTCATGCGTCAGAGGTGATGACCTCTATCTTTCCATCGACGGAAATTTGCAGCAGCTTGCCGAACAACTGTTGAGAGCAACCGGAAAATCCGGAGCTGTCGTGGCTATTGATCCTTCGACCGGCGGCGTCCTTGCGCTTGCCAGTGCTCCTGACTACGATCTTGATATATTTAATGGCGCTACAGATCGAAAAGGCTGGAATGATATTATAACCTCCCCTCAAAAACCTCTTTTTAACCGTACCGTTCAGGCGGTCTATCCCCCGGGATCTATTTATAAGATGATTCTTGCTATGGCGGCGCTTGAGGAAAAAAGCATTGATCCCAACAAAAAAATACTTGACAACGGAGTGTTTATCTACGGGAACAGACGATTTCTCAGCAACGAAGGAAAGGGACACGGATGGGTTGATATGAAAAATGCAATTGCAGTCTCGTCCAATGTCTATTTTTATAACCTTATTTTTAATGTCGGATTTGAGAACTGGACCAGATATGGTTCCATGTTTGGTTTTGGGAAAAAAACCGGTATTGACCTGCCTGGTGAGCGATCAGGGCTGGTGCCGTCAAACGAATATTACGATAAACGTTATGGCGAAAACAGATGGACAAAAGGATATCTTGTCAGCCTTGCTATTGGCCAGGGGGAACTCGGCACAACACCTGTACAGCTTGCGGCGTATGCCGCAGCCATAGCAAACAACGGAATCCTTTGCCAGCCTCATATTGTCAATGGATATCGGGACACGGGAACCGGAAAATATTTTCCGTTCACTTATGCAAAACAGCAACTTCCGATTTCACAAACAACGTTCAATCTTATCCATGAAGGCATGACTGGTGTCGTACTTCAAGGCACAGGAACTCTGGCAAACGTCCCGGGTGTTACTGTTGCAGGAAAAACCGGAACCGCACAAAATCCACATGGCAAAGATCATGCATGGTTTATTGCTTTTGCACCAGTTGAAAATCCTAAAATCGCATTGGCGGTGCTGGTCGAAAATGCCGGTTTCGGTGGCACTATTTCTGCCCCGATTGCCCGTGAACTTATCAAATACTATATCAAGGGCAGGGAAAAACCATCTCTCTCCACCATAAATGCTATAAATTCCTCAGAAGCTGCGACACCACAGGCCGACAGCACAGGAAGTACTTCTCCTGCTGTGCAGTCTGAAAAACCTGCGAATACCAATGAACCGTCCTCGGAGATCATTATCGAGAAGAACAAAGAAAACGCTGTGGAATGATTTATAAAAACGATCAGGCCTCCATCAAGGGATTTCTTGAGGATACAAGTAACCTAAAGATCGGCCATACTCCGGGGGTTTTTTTCCCGCAAACCATCGCTGAACTCTCAGATTTGCTTAAATCCGCTGCTTCAGAGAACCGCCACTTCACCATTGCAGGAAACGGAACCGGCACGACCGGAGGCAGAATTCCGCTTGGAGATTATGTCATTTCGATGCAGAAGCTTGACCAAATCAATGAACCTGTTCAGATATCAAGTAACAAAGCATCAATGACAGTGCAAGGTGGCGCACTCCTTGAGACTATCCAGAAAAAAGCAGAAGAGTGTGGCTGGTTTTATCCTCCGGATCCTACTGAAAAACTTTGTTTTATCGGGAGTACCATTGCGAACAACTCTTCGGGTGCAAGAACATTCAAATATGGATCGACAAGAAAGCACATTGCAAGAATTCTTGTCATCCTGCCACAGGGCGACATTCTTGACCTTTCACGAGGAAACTGTCTGGCCGACCAGAATGGAATGTTTTGTCTTAGCCTTCCTGTGGCAGGCGCCATTACCTTTCAGCGTCCGCAATACCGTATGCCTGCAACATCAAAGCACAATGCAGGATATTTTTCCGAGGACAGAATGGATCTTGTTGATCTTTTTATCGGCTCAGAAGGCACCCTTGGGATCATTGCTGAAGCCGATCTCATGCTGATTCGCCTTCCGGAGGCTATCATATCATGCCTGGTGTACTTCAGGAACCTTGACGATCTTTTCAGATTCAACGATATCCTCAAAACTCCACAAGACGAGTCATCTCCAAGGGCAATAGAGTTTTTTGACAAAAACTCGCTTGGATTTCTTGCTGAAAAATACCCGGAAGTACCCGCAGACGCTGACGGCGCAATTTACTTTGAGCAGGAAACATCATCAGAGAAAGAAGAAGATGACCTTGATAAACTCTTTGAACAGATGGAGGCCTGCAACGCCATGAGCGACGAATCATGGATGGCGCTCGACCGTAAGGAGCAGGAGCGGTTAAGAGAATTTCGTCACACCTTGCCGCTTCTCGTCAATGAATGGCTCAGCAAACAAAAAGAGAGTAAAATCAGCACTGACATGGCCGTGCCTGACCGCGTATTTCGGGAACTTTTTGATTTTTACAGGAACTCTTGCGAACAACATGGCTTTGTCTATATTATTTTTGGTCATATCGGCAATGCGCACGTACACCTGAATATTCTGCCCCGAAACCGGGAGGAATTTTTGCAGGCAAAAAGCCTCTACCGAACATTTATAGACAAGACTCTCTCACTGGGCGGAACTGTCTCTGCCGAACACGGCATTGGCAAGCTCAAAACAGAATATCTTGTCGAGATGTATCACGAGAGCGGCATAAGAGAGATGGCAAGAATAAAAAAAATTCTGGATCCATTTCTGGTGCTCAATATCGGAAATCTTGTTCCTGCCGCATATCTGGAAACTGAAACATATTGAAATCGTTCAGCAGTGTCAAAAAAGCAACATACACAGCAATTCGTCCAGTCCATTCAGAACAGAAAGGCCAGATACGAGTTTGAAATTCTCGATACCCTTGTGACTGGTATTCAGCTCTTTGGCAGCGAGGTCAAATCAGTTCGTCTGGGCCATGCAAGCCTGAGCGACAGCTTTGCCATCATTCACCATAATGAGGTGTGGCTCGAAAACATGCAGATTACTCCCTACGAACACAACCGTATGGAGATCATTGAAGCAAAACGCAGCCGCAAACTCCTGCTGCACAAAAAGGAAATCCAGAAAATTCAGACGAAGATCAATGAAAAAGGGCTGACTCTCGTGCCACTCAAGGCTTTTTTCAACTCAAAGGGACTCCTGAAAATTGATCTTGCAATAGCGAAAGGCAAAAAGCTCTATGACAAACGCGAAACGATTAAAAAACGGGAGAACCAGCGGCAAATGGAGCAGATTAAAAAACAATACTAACAGGGTTCTCGCAATCATCTCGAAAAAAATGACCTTGAGATGAACTCAGTGCAGTGCAAATGAACAGAAATATCAAGCAATAAAATAAAATCAATGAATTTCCCTCCGATACAGGAACAACTTGACATCATCACCGGCAATGTGGTGGAGATTATCAGTGTTGACGAACTCGAACAAAAATTACTCAGGAGCCACAAAACGAACTCCCCGCTCAAAATAAAGCTTGGCGCTGATCCATCAAGGCCCGATCTTCATCTCGGCCATTCGGTTGTGCTCAGAAAACTTCGGGAGTTTCAGGATCTTGGTCATCAGGCCATTTTGATTATTGGCGACTTTACGGCCATGATCGGCGATCCCTCCGGCAAAAGCAAGACGAGGCCACAACTGACAGCCGAAGAGGCCCGGGAAAACGGCAAGAGTTACTTTGAACAGGCTTCGAAAATCCTTGACCCGGAAAAAACAACCATCTGCTACAACTCCGACTGGCTTGGAACCATGGGATTCGCAGATGTTGTTCGTCTTGCGAGCCACTACACGGTTGCCCGAATGCTTGAGCGTGATGACTTTGAGCGTAGGTATCGCTCCAGAGAGCCTATTTCAATTCATGAATTTCTCTATCCTCTTGCTCAGGGTATGGATTCTGTTCACCTTAAAAATGATGTTGAGCTTGGAGGAACTGACCAGAAGTTCAACCTTCTTGTCGGCAGAGATCTTCAGCGTGAGTATGGAATAACTCCACAGGTATGCATTACCATGCCTCTGCTGGTAGGTACTTCCGGTGGCGAAAAAATGTCCAAATCGCTCGACAATGCGATCTGCTTCAATGACTCGCCTGAAGACATGTATGGCAAGGCTCTCTCCATTCCTGATACACTCATTGAAACGTATACGAAACTTTTGCTGCCACAGGGTGAGTTAGCGGTGCAGGATATTCTTGGGCAGATCACCATCAACCCAAGAACAGCCAAACGATCGATGGCGAAACAAATTGTAGCCTCCTATTTTTCACAGCAAGAGGCAGAGGGCGCTGAGAACAACTTTGATCAGCTTTTTGTGCATAAAAAAGCTCCGGACAACATCGAACTTTTCGAAATAGATTTGCAATCCATTCCAATCATTGACCTTCTGGTAAACCTTGGAGCTGCTGCGTCAAAAAGTGATGCGCGACGAATGATTCAGCAAAAATCAGTGACTG
>CAILXE010000260.1 GCA_903838095.1 uncultured Chlorobiaceae bacterium | reverse complement strand
TGTCAATCAACCTGAAATATTGCTTTTGGATGAGCCGCTTGGTGCGCTTGATGCTTTAACAAGAATGTATATGCACAAGGAGCTTGAGCGGATATGGAAGAAAGAAAATATTACCATGATCATGGTCACTCATGATGTTGAAGAGGCCCTTTATCTTTCGGATAAAATTGTTGTGATGTCTGCACGGCCAGGAAAACTGCAAAAAATTATTCCTGTTCCACTTGCACGGCCAAGGGATAGGGCAAGCGTTGAGTTTGCTGAAATGAAGGAAAAAGTGCTTGAGGAGTTTATGCTGCACACCGAGCCTCATTTCACCTATACGATATAATTAAAGAGTAGTTCAATAATCTCAATAAAATCAAAATCAGGGAGAAGAGACGTATGAGTAATCTTAAAGATACATTGTATCGGGAATTGGAATTAAAAATATTAACAGGGGTTGAAGGCATCAACTTTGATCCTCATATTTTTAAACATCTTGACCTTGGCGGACGCTTTCAGGAGGAAGTTCACTGTCTTTTCGAGGGAGACCATGAGACTCATGTTGGAATCAAGTTTCCGGCAGGTTACCGCTCTCCACATGGTCTGGTCTATACCGTCAAGTGGGATCGCCGCTCTTCATACTCATTTATCTATGAAAAGGGGACCTACTATCTGGCTCATCATGGAGAAATCATATTTCCGGTGGAATTTCTTGAGCGGCCCAACTATTACAAACTGAAAACTTCGGATGGAACAAGCATGGCCAATCTGGCGCTCTATGTTCAGGATGGAGTGCTGCTTATCCCTTACAGCAATGAGTGTGCTCTGAAAGATAAAGGCCAGGACTGCAAATTCTGCAACATCAATGCGACGAAAGATACCTATGGCGAAGCAGAGGGCATCGGCTGGAAATATCCAAAGCAGATCGGAGAAACGGTTGGTGCGGCATACCGGGACGGGGCGCGTCATCTCACCATAACAGGCGGTTTTGTGGCTGAGCGTCGTGAAGTGGAGTATTACCTGGATGTGGCAGATGCCATCAAGGAACACACCGGACTGGATGATTTTAACGGCACCGCCTGTGTCGGTGCTCCTCATGACCTCAATATTATTGACAAGTACAAGGAAGCGGGGTATCGTACTATTGCGACCAATATTGAGGTTTGGGACCGAAATATGTTTAAGGCGATCTGTCCCGGAAAGGAGCTGCAGTGTGGCGGTTGGGAACATTGGGTCAAGGCTTTGGAGTATGAAGTGGAGGTCTTTGGCCGGGGCAAGGTGCGTTCAAACATTGTTGCAGGCCTTGAACCGAAGGAATCGACACTTGAAGGCATTGAATATCTGGCTTCGAAGGGTGTTATCTGTTTTGCGACAAGCTGGAATCCGAATCCGGGCTCTGCTTTTGAGGGACATCGTTCACCAGAGCCAGCATGGCATTTTGATCTTTACAAGAAAATAGCGGCTATCTACAGAAAGTACGGTTTTACCTACGAGGAGATCTATGATTGCTATGCCGCTCCAATAACGATAATCCATGATATTTATCGGATTGAAGATGAAATGCTGCCGGTTTTCAAGGGCCTGGTGGCTTGACATTGATTTCAAGCTCCGGAGGGGGGCAGCATGTTTGGTAGCAAAGAAAAAGCCCCTCTCTTTTTTTGTAGTAGCTGGGGCTTGTATGGCATTTTCAAAAGGAGTTTACACGAAAAGAGTATATGTCGAAAGTATTGGTCATTACAGGAGGGGCCAGCGGTATTGGTGCGGCAACAGCCAGACTCGCTGCGGAAAAAGGATACTCGATAGCTGTCAACTATCGTACCAGAGAACAGGAGGCCAACCGTCTTGTTGAAGAATTGAAAGAGAGAGGTGTTCGGGCAATAGCGGTATATGCTGATATTGCAAGGCCAGAGGATATCGAGCGGCTCTACAGGGAGGTTGATGAAAAACTTGGAACGGTTACGGCGCTGGTCAACAGCGCTGGTATTGGTACTGCTCCAACTCGTGTTGATGCTGCTGATGCAGTCCGGCTGCAGCATCTGTTTCAAGTCAATGTCATCGGCCTGATTCTTTCAACAAAGGAGGCCGTGCGTCGTATGTCCACGCTTCATGGGGGGCAGGGTGGGGTCATCATCAATATCTCGTCGATGGCTTCAACCATAGGAGGGCGTCCGGGAGCATCTTTTTATGCAGCATCAAAAGGGGCTGTTGATGCGTTTACTGTTGGTTTGGCGAAGGAAGTTGCTTCAGAGGGAATACGTGCAGTTTCTGTGCGCCCCGGTTTTACTCTTACAGAGATGACCTCGGTTTATGCCTCCGATCAGCAAAATCTTGCAGAGATTTCATCAACTATTCCGATAGGTCGTCCTGGCTTTGTTGAGGAGATAGCCAAACCTGTTATCTGGCTTCTTTCGGATGAGGCATCTTTTATTTCGGGTGCACGACTGGATATCTCGGGCGGTGGGTTCACTCTCGGCGCATCAGCCAGGCCGGCTCTGCGTCAAGCCGGTATTGCATGACAAATAGAGAATCAAGAAAAAGGAGTATGGAGATGAGTGAAAAAAAACAAGGCAAGCATGTTGCAATTTACGGAAAAGGAGGAATCGGTAAATCCACGACGACTTCCAATATCAGTGCTGCGCTTGCCGAGGCAGGTTACCGGGTTATTCAGATAGGATGCGATCCAAAAAGCGATTCAACGACGATTCTGCGTGGAGGAAATGACCTGCCTACCGTACTCGACACACTGCGAGAACAGAGCAAAGTCAGAATCGAGGATATCTCAGCAGTTGGTTTTGGTGGCGTGCTTTGCATTGAAGCAGGGGGTCCTGTTCCTGGAGTTGGTTGCGCTGGAAGAGGGATCAATGCTGCTGTGGAACTTTTGCAGGAATTGAAGCTCTTCGAAGAATACAAGCCTGATTTTGTGCTTTATGATGTTTTGGGGGATGTGGTGTGCGGAGGTTTTGCGGTACCAATCCGGGATGGTATTGCGGACAGGGTTTTTGTGGTGACGTCATCGGATTTTATGGCCGTTTTTGCAGCGAACAATCTTTTCAAGGCCATAAACAAATACGCTCCATCCGGAGGCGCACGACTGGGAGGAGTAATAGCAAACAGTATTCAGGCGGCCTATGCCAAATCACTGATCGATGATTTTACCGATCAAACAGGCACGACCGTCGTGGGGTATGTGCCAAGATCCATCACTGTTGCACAGAGTGAACTCTATGGCAAAACGGTCATTGAGGCGCTTCCTGAATCTGAGCAGGCTCAGGTCTATCGCAATCTTGCTCGATATATTGATGAAAATGAGGAGTCGGTTATTCCAAAGCCTCTCAATGCTCCGGAATTAAAGCGGTGGGCAAGGTCATGGGGCGACAGAATATTTGAAGTCGAGTCCGGGGTTGTTCACACCATGGAATCAATTTAAACGTTAATGTTACATAACAGATTTTAGCCTATGTCTCTTTTGAAAGCCAAATCCTCACTTACACGAGAGAAGCGGTTCGACACCTTGAATGCGTTACAGGGAACGCTGGCCTCTTTTGAGAGAGAATTTTCCACAAAAGAGCCCGTCAAGCGAACTCGTACTTTTTCACAAAGCAGCCATGATGATCTTCTTCATGCTCTTCGGCTTCTGGCTGGTATCCGGGAGAGTGTCATCGTCATCCATGGTTCACGGGGATGTGCTGCTGCCGGTCTTTTTTATCATTTGACCTTTGCTGCCGGGCGCTGGATTGTAACCAGTCTCGACGAAAGAGATACCATTATGGGGGCTGACCTGAAGCTGCGCAAAGCCGTCACAGAGGCACATAAACGCTATAAGCCGGAATTGATCTTTATTGTGGCAACTCCTGTTGTTGCGATTAATAATGATGATATCCAGTCTGTTGTTGATGAGTTGCACGAAGCGCTCGACGTGGATATTATTCCGCTCTTTGTTACTGGTTTTGCATCTCATCATGCCGTGACCGGTTATGATATAGCGCTGCACGCATTGCTTAAATATCTTGGCGGCAAACGAATTGAACATCCAGCAGATAACAGGATCAATCTGCTGTCGGTTGCCGGGCACAACGATGATCAACGGGAGGCTGAACGTCTTCTGTCTGTTTTTGGCTTTGAGTTGAACACGCTTCCTGATGGGGCATCAGCAAAAACATTCCGTCAGGCTCAGAGAGCGAGGCTATCCATCTCACTTGATGATGACAGCAGTAATTATATGGGAATCTGTCTGCAGGATGAGTATGGAGTGCCCTATGTTGAAGCACCACGACCGATTGGTCTTGGTGCCACAGGACGCTGGCTTGCGGCAGCAGGCGGGGAGCTTGGTCTTGAAGAAGCCGCTCAAACGTTTCATGTACAGGAGTGTAAAAAAGTCAAACAATCACTGGGAGATTTTACCCTCAAGGGAGTACGGGTGTATCTTGGTCTTTCAGCAGCAACACTGTTCAGTGCGCGGGATCTTGTTGAGGAACTTGGAGGCGAAGTTATTGGTATAACGTTCCGCTACATTGACCACCGTTATAAGCACCGGCTGCATGAACTTGCCCTGATGCATCCAGCATTGCCGATACATGTTGCAGATGGTCAGCCATTCGAGGAGGTGAATATTATAAAACGATTATCTCCTGATCTTTATCTTGGCGACGCAGCGCACCTCAGTCAGATTGGACGCCTCGGTATTCCGGTCGTTTCTCTGGAGGAGAGTCCGATTCTTGGATACAACGGATTAATCTGTGCAGCACGCCGATTTTCCGCTGCATTGCGCAATCGTTCCTTTACCTCAGCAATTGCCCGTTCACCGTCAGTCTATCAGGACGCATGGCTTCGACGCAGTCCCAATTGGCATATCAAAATGGAGGTAAAGTAGCATGGCGCATCATATTGAGGGATCACGAAACTCCTGTGCCCTGCATGGAGCGCTTCAGGTTATCGGCGCAATTGAAGGGGCGGTTCCAGTTATACACAGCACCGCTGGATGTGGTATGCAGCACCATCTGGGCATTACCCGTTTGAATGCGGGCAACGATACTTTCGGTGGGCCGTCGGTTTCATCGAGCAATATCAGTCAAAAGCACATCGTTTTCGGTGGAGGCTCCCGTTTACGTGAACAGCTCAAAAACACGGTCAAAATTATTCAGGGAGAACTCTATGTCATTGTAACCGGGTGCTCGACTGAAATGGTTGGTGACGATATCCCTGCCATGACAAAAGAAGGTCTGGAACAGGATTTTCCGGTGATCTATGCCAATACTCCCGGTTTTCGTGGGGATGTTCATCAAGGATATCAGTTGACAATAAAGGCACTGATTGAACAATTGCCAAAACTGGGGAAGGTCGCAGAACCAGTCTCGCAGGGTATCGTCAATATCTGGGGAATTGTTCCTCAACAGGATCCATTCTGGTCGGGAAATCTGGAGGAGATTGGTCGTTTACTGGAAAGTATCGGTCTTAAACCAAATCTTCTTTTTGGGAATGGACAGGGCCTTGCAGCGTGGCAGCAGGTTCCGGAGGCGGTTCTAAACCTTGTTGTTTCTGTTTGGGGTGAAACTCCCGCTCTGCTCCTGGAAGAGCGTTATGGAACCCCGGCTCTTGTGCTGGATGCTCTTCCTGTAGGTCGTGCAAGTGGAAGAATGCTGCAAGCTGTCAGTGAACGGCTTCATCTCGATACCAGAAGAACTGAAAGAGTTATTCAGGACGAAGAGAATCGTTTAACAAATCATCTTGCAGCTCTGGCCGACACGTATTATCGCTCAGGGTTTCAGCGTGAATTTGCTCTTGTTGGAGAGAGCGCCCAGGTGGTTGGCCTCAGTGAGTTTTTAGCAGGAACTCTCGGTATGATTCCTCGTCTGTTAATCATGACTGATAATCCGCCTGATCATGCAAAAGAGGCTCTTTATTCATACCTGGGAAGTTGTGTGGAAGGCTATGGTACTGAGCTGTTGTTCAGTGAAGATCATGGTGAGATTACTGATCGCCTGCGTTTCAGCAGTGTTGAACTTGTGCTTGGCAGTGCTCTTGAAAAACGGGTGGCTCTTAAGATGGGAGTGCCGTTTTTAGAGCTTTCATTTCCTTTGGCAGACAGGGTGGTACTGAACCGTTGCACTGTTGGTTATCGTGGCGCAACAACTTTTCTGGAAGATCTTGGAAGCGCACTCCTTGCAGCATCAGGTCACAGGATTCAGGAGGCATCATGAGCGAAGGGAAAACCCCGTGCTGATAATATTTGGCGGAACATTTCACTATGTCATATATTGTGCACACCGAAATCACGTTGTACCCATTCATGCCGGGAGAGGTGGTAACGTTTGAAGGACAAAAATAGAAGGGACTTCACGAGTTTTCATAAAATATGGCCCATACTTCCTTACGTCGAGAAAAGTTACACGACACTGATCAGGAGCTGGTTGCCAGAGCGATTGAAAATAAACGGGCATTTGCCGCCATTGTTCATCGCTATGAGGCACCTCTGTTGAGATATATCGTCCGTTTGGGGTGTAAGGATTATTCCGCCGCAGAGGATTTGCTTCAGGAAGTATTCATCAAAACGTTTGTTCATCTTAATGATTACGATTCTTCACTCCAGTTTTCATCCTGGATCTACAGAATCGCCCATAATGAAATAGTAAGTTATTTTCGAAAGGAACGGAGCCGCCCAAGCGTTTTAATAAAGGGGGAGAGTGATGGCTTTTTTGAAAATATTGCAGCGGACGCAGGCCTGACTGAGTTTGCTGGTCAAAGGCACACCGTAAAGGAAATTCAGGAAGCTGTGAACCGGATCGAGACAAGGTATCGAGAGGTCATAGTGCTGAAATTTTTTGAAGAAAAAAGCTATGAGGAGATATCTGATATTTTACAGATACCTCAGGGGACTGTTGCGACTCTGGTTAATCGCGCCAAGAAAAAACTCAAATATTTATTAGAAAAAGGTTAGTGGTGTGGTCTTATGCAAAAGAACAGATCAGAATGTATTCTGGAAGAAATTGAAAAAAGGCATGTGGAGCAGATTCCACGGTGGCGTTTTCTTCTGAAGCGGTTCGGTTTTTGGTTGCTTGCCTCAATTTCGGTTTTAACCGGTGGGTTATCAATGGCAACGGCTATTTATGT